>JALYXK010000097.1 GCA_030947145.1 Actinomycetota bacterium | reverse complement strand
CGCGGCATCGCCACTGAGGACCGGCTTGAGGTCGAGCACCGGGGTGCCGTCGACGGCTTCCAGGCCACGCACCTTGACTCGGTCGCGCTCGGTCGAGATGACAGCGACCCGATGTAGCCCGATCGGGTTGGGCCGGTCCGGTGAGCGTGTGTTGAACACGCCCTGCCGCGGCCGTGTGGCGTCACCGCGCGGGTGAACGCGCAGGACATCGCGTCGAGCGAGGTGCAACCAAGTCAGGACCAGGATTTCGTCTCCGGCCTTGATCCCGTCGAGCGCCGGAACGATCGCCGGCTCGAAGACGATCCATGCCTCGGGCGCCCCTTCGTCGCCCTGCTTGGGCGCCGAGGCGGGATCCGCCAGCGGTGACTCGACGGTGCCGATCGGCGTTACTTGCCAACGCGTGCTCATCGCACAAACTTGGTTTCGATCGCGGCGAGGAAAGCGGTCGCTAGCCGTTGGAACTGCGCCGCGCTCAGGCGGATCCGCTCCGGGACCCGCTCGTCGGGCACCGGCTGCGCACGGGTGTACTCCATTCGTCCAAGCATGGGGTCCTTTCGATCCGGTGGTTGCTGCTTCTTGCTCGTGAGGCCACGCGCCTCGAGGGGGGTCGCCGCAAGGCCAGAGGTTGCCGTCGGGATCTGCGAAGTAGCCTCGGTACGGATGACGGTCCGTGGCGGTCGCCGGCTTGACGATCTGGCCACGTGATTCAGCCGTTAGCAGGCTCGGAGTCGGCACCCAGCACGGCTAGGCGCCGTTCGAACAGGCGTCGCTCGGCATCATCGTGAACGAGCTCGAGCGCGCGAGCGTAAGCGGCTCTGGCCTCGCCGATGCGGCCGAGTCGGCGCAGGATCTCGGCGCGGGTGGAATGGAGGTAGCGGTAGTCCTCCAGATCGAGGCCCTCGAGGATGGTGAGCCCCGTCTCCGGCTCGCCGGCCTCGGCGATTGCTGCCGCCCGATTCAGCTCCACCACCGGCGAGGCACTCACGCGCGCCAGCTCGCCATAGAGCGCCGCGATCTGGAACCAGTCCCGCGGCTGCTCAACATGGAGCGAAGCGATCGCCGCCTGCAGAACGTAGGTGCTCTGACCATGCAGAGCGAGCGCTCGGTCAAGGACGGCGCGGCCGCGGGCGATCTTCGCCCTGTCCCACAGCGCTCGGTCCTGCTCCGCAAGGAGCACGAGTTCGCCCTCGCGGAAGCGCGCGTCGCGACGCGAGTCGTGCAGCAGCATCAGCGCGAGCAGTCCGTGCGCCTCGGGCTCGTCAGGCATCAGCTCGGTGAGCGCCTCCCCCAGTCTCAGCGCCTCCACGGTTAGATCGTTGCGGCCACCCCATCCCTCGTTGAAGATCAGGTAGACGACGGCGAGCACAGCCGCCAGTCGATCGGGCAACAGGTGATCGGGCGGTACTTGGAAGGGGATCCCCGCGTCCTTGATCTTGCGCTTCGCGCGCACCAGGCGCTGCGCCATCGTCGGCTCAGGAATAAGGAAGGCGCGGGCGATCTCGCTCGTGGTGAGCCCGCCGAGAGTCCGCAGTGTCAAAGCGACCTGCGCATCTAAGCCGAGTGCCGGATGGCAGCATGTGAAGACGAGCTCAAGCCGCTCATCCGGAAAGGTCGTCATGTCCTCCAGGTTGTCCTCGGTCACGGCCGGTTCCTCCAACCGGCGGGTCTTCTCGACCAGCGTGCGGTGGCGGCGGATGCGGTCGATCGCTCGCCTGCGCGCGGTCGTGATCAGCCAAGCATTCGGGTTGCTCGGCGTGCCGTCGCGTGGCCAGCGCTCCGCGGCAGCAGCGAATGCCTCCTGCGCGGCTTCCTCGGCGAGATCGAAGTCGCCGAGGAAGCCGATCAGTGCAGCGAGGACCCGGCCCCACTCATCTCGGAAGACGCGCTCGAGGATGTCTAATACTCCACGATCGGTCGGATCTCGATCGCTCCACCCATCCGCGCCGGCGGGATCTTCGTCGCCAGCTCGATCGCGGCGTCGAGATCGTCCGCTTCCAGGAACAGGTAGCCGCCGAGCGCCTCCTTGGTGTCCACGAACGGTCCATCGGTGACAAGCGTTTGGGCGTTCTCAACCCGCACGGTCGTGGCCATCTCGGGGTCGTCCATCTGAGCCCCGGGAGTCACGCCGGGAGTCTGGTTGAGCTCCTGGTACGCCGCGAACACGCGCTGCCGCTCGTCCTCCGACAGCGCTGCCCAAGCCTCCGCGTCCCGGGGCGTTGGTGTCGTCCCCTGGTAGATCAGCAGCATGTACTTCATCGCGGCCTCCTGTTGTAGATGGTTGTTCAAAGACGAACGAGACCCCACGAAATCGACATCCGTACGAGAAACTCGTGTCCGCGAACTCGGTCGAGCCCGATGGTCCGCTGAAACGGCTCGAACGCGGCGGCAGAGCACCGGATGGCTTACCCCTCAGACCGGAACAACGTGGTCAGGAACTAGATCTAGATCTAGGCGGCGGTCACCGACCGCAGTTCCTCCAGCGACTCGTCCATCACTCGCCGGAAGGCGCTCGGGTCATCCTGCTCGACCCAGTGGGCGAAGGCCACGTGAAAGCGGTCACGCCCGCCTGGGCGGCGAGGATTCGTGTCAACCGGGGGCACGCTGATGCTCGCCGTGGCCGGGATCACCGGCCGCCCCAGCACGGAGGATGACCACTCCGAGGGCGGTCCCCGGACCGACGCGGCGAACTACACGATCAGTCTGGGCCAGCAGGGCGTGCGCTCCCCAGTCGTCCGGCTCGCGCCGATGGTCCACAGCGAACTCGACCATCACGGCTTCACGCACGCGCTGATCGGCTTCGCCCGTGAGAACGGCGCTGCGGCCTACACCGGCGAAGGCAGCAACCGCTGGCCGGCGGCGAACACATACGACGTCGGCGTGCTCTACCGCCTGGCGTTGGAAAAGGCCCCCGCCGGCTCGACCTTCCACGGCGTCGGTGACACGGGCATCTCACGCAAGGTGATCGCCGAGACGATCGCTGGCAAGCTCGGGATCGAGACCACGAGCATCACCGATGCGGAGGCGCCGCAGTACCTCGGCTTTCTCGCCGCCTTCGCCGGCCTGGACAACCCGACCTCAAACGACAAGACCCGCGAGGTGCTGGGCTGGGAGCCGACCCATCCCGGCTG
>JALYXK010000096.1 GCA_030947145.1 Actinomycetota bacterium | reverse complement strand
CCGTCAGGCCTTCGTATTGCGCGCCCTGCTCCTCGATGTAGTGCGGCTTGCCCTGCTTGGCCAGCTTGATCGCATCGTCGATCATCTCCGTCCACGTCTTCGGCGGGGTCGGGACGAGGTCCTTGCGGTACCACAGCAGCTGGGTGTTGGAGTTGACCGGCGCGGCGAAGAGGTGGCCCTGGACGGTCGCGGTGGCCACCGGGCCCGGGAGGTCGCCCTGAGTCACCTGCGCGGCGAGATTGGCCGGCCAGGGCCGGATCCACTTGGCGGCCGCGAACTCGGCGGTCCAGTCGACGTCCATGGCCAGGATGTCGATCGAGGAGTCCTTAGCCGCGAGCCGGCGAACCAGCGACACGCGCTGCTGGTCGGACTGCGTGGAGAGCAGGTTGATGTTGATCTTGTACCGGCCGCCCGAGGCGGCGCTGCACTTGGAGGCCGCCGCCGCGAACGAACCCGATGGCTCCGGGAACACGTACCAGCTGAGCACCGGCGGGCCCTTTCCCGAGGAGCCGCAGGCGGACAATCCCAGAACTGTCGCTGCCGCCGCGAGCCATGCTGCGATTTGACGCACTACCTCTCCATTCCTCTGACCTTTCGGTCTCCTCGGGGAAGGTCCGTACCCGAGGGGAACGAACCCTAATCCACGACCCAAGAGAATTGGACAAATGAGCACAAACCCCGGGGGTGCGGTATCCGGAACGATCACCGTCGGCGCGCTGCTCGCGGCCGAGAGCTCACAGCGCGAGTCCTACCTCGAGACGATCACCGCGGTGATCGTCGCGCTGGTCCTCTACTGGGTCGCTCACGCCTACGCCGGGTTCGCCGGCGGCCGGCTGAAGGAGGGCGAGCCGCTCACGCTCGAAGGTCTCGGGCAGGCGCTGCTGCACGAGCTCGGTCTGCTCGCCGGGGCGGCGATGCCGCTGCTTGCGCTGGTGCTCTTCGACATTGCCGGCGCCTCGCTGGCCAGCGCGCTCACCGCCGGGACCTTCACCGCCGCGGCAATGGTGGTGGTGATCGAACTGGTCGCCGGGATCCGGGCGGAGCTGACCGGAAGGGAGCTGATCGGCCAGACGGCGCTCGGCGCGTTACTCGGGTGCCTGGTGATCGCCGTTCACGCAATCCTGCACTAGGTGGCGGGGTCTTCCCCGCCCAGCTTCTGAGAGGCTGTCGCGGTGCTGTAGCCGGTCAGAGCGACCCGTAGCGCCACGATCACCAGAGAGGAAGCAGCGATGCCGTCCGCCAACGCCTACCCGGGAACGGGTTCCCGCACGATCGCCGACCTGATGGGCGCCGCCAGCCCGCGGTACGCGGAGCGGCCGCTGGTCCGCCACAAGGTCGACGGCGCCTGGACCGATGTCAGCTTCGCCGAGGTCGGCGTGATCGTCTCGGAGATCGGACGCGGCCTGATCGACCTCGGGCTGGCTCCCGGCGAGCGCGTGGCCATCCTCGCGGGCACGCGCCCGGAATGGTCCTACGCCGACTTCGCGGTCAGCAGCGCCGGGCTGGTGGCCGTCCCGATCTACCCGACAAATTCTCCTTCGGAGTGCGCCTGGGTCCTGGGAAACTCCGAGGCTCGGGCGGTCATCTGTGAGGACGCCAAGCAGGTGGCCAAGGTGCTCGAGGTCCGGGAGCAGCTGCCGGCGCTCGAGCACCTGATCGCGTTCGAACCGGCGCCGGACGCGATTTCGCTGACTGACTTGCGCGAGCGCGGGCGCGGTCACGCGGAGAGCGAACTCACCGAGCGCGCGGCGGCGGTCGGTCCGGCCGACCCCTACACCTTCATCTACACGTCGGGGACAACCGGGCCGCCGAAGGGATGCGTTCTCACGCATGGCAACTACCGCTCAATTGCCGACATGTGCATCGACATCGGCGTGTTCGACCCCGAGCAGCCCGAGCTGACCTACCTGTACTTGCCGCTCGCGCACGCGTTCGCCCTCCTGATCCAGCTGCTCAGCGTGGAGCTGGGCGGGACGATCGCCTACTTCAGCGGGGACACCCGGCAGATCGTTCCCGAGCTGGCCGAGATCCGGCCCACCTATCTCCCGTCGGTGCCCCGCATCTTCGAGAAGATCTACACGCTGGTGACCTCGGGCGCCGATCCGCGGTGGCTGGTCCGGGCGGTCGAGGTCGGTGGCCGGGTGCGCGACTGCAAACTCGCCGGCGATCCGGTGGCGGAGGACATCCGGGCGGAGTTCCAGCAGGCCGACGAGCTGCTCTTCAGCAAGGTGCGAGCGGCGTTCGGCGGCCGGCTTCGTCAGGCGGTGACCGGCGCGGCCCCGATCGCGCCTGAGATCCTCCGGTTCTTCTGGGCCTGTGGCGTACCCGTACTCGAGGGCTACGGGATGACCGAGACGTCGACCGCGGCGACCTACTCGACCATCGAGCAGCACCGCTGGGGAACCGTCGGCAAGGCACTCCCCGGATGCGAGATCAAGATCACGCAGGACGGCGAGATCCTGCTCAAGGGACCGAACATCTTCCAGGGCTACTACAGGAACGAAGACGCGTCATTCGGCGCGATCGAAGACGGGTGGATGCACACCGGCGACCTCGGCGCGATCGACGCCGATGGCTACCTCTCGATCAACGGCCGCAAGAAGGACATCATCATCACCGCCGGCGGCAAGAACCTGACTCCGGCCAATCTCGAGAACGACATGCGCCAATCCCGCTGGGTCTCCCAGGCGGTGATGCACGGCGATCGCCGTCCGTTCCCGGTGATGCTGATCACGCTCGACGAGGAGGAGATCGTCCCCTGGGCGCAGGCCAAGGGGATCGAGGACACCTCGGTCGCCTCGCTGGCCACCCAACCGGCCGTGCACGAGCTGATCCAGGCCGAGCTCGACGTCGCCAACCGCGGCTACGCGGGCGTCGAGCAGATCAAGAAGTTCTTCATCCTCGAACACGATCTGGCCCAGGAGACCGGCGAGCTCACGCCGACCCTGAAGGTCAAGCGCAACGTCGTCAACGAGAAGTACGCCGAGCGCTTCGACGCCCTCTACGGCTGAGCTGCCGGTGCCGGATGCCGCCCGATCCTTGCACGCGCCGTGATCCCAGGCTAGGGTCGGCCCATGCCATCAATCACACCTCAGCAAGCACTCCCGGCGCTCCGCCTGGCGATCGGCGCAGGCGCGTTCGCGTTTCCCGATCTGACCGGAACGATCTTCGGCTTCAACATCAAGGACAACCACGAGGCCGTATACATGGGGCGCCTGTTCGGCGCCCGCGATGTGGCCCTCGGCGTCGGCGTGCTGGCCGCCAAGGGCGACGGCAAGCGCCTGTGGTGGCAGCTCGGCATCCTCTGCGACGCCGCCGATGCGGCCGCCGGGATTCTTGGACTGAAGGCCGGCGCCCCCAAGCGCGGCCACATCATGGCCACCGCGACCGCGCTGAGTGCCGTCGGGATCGGGATCGCGGCCTTGGCGCAGCCGGGCCCCGAGTCCGAGAACAGCGCACCCGCATAGGGACGCAAACGGGTCGGGGGGCCCGGGCCGCTCGCCTGCTGCTCATCGCCGTAGCCCTGCTCGCCGGGCTGGCGGCGGCCCTGCCGGCCGCCGCCGGCGCCCGGGTGCTGCATACCGTGCTCGAAGACGACGAGCTTTCGCTGTTCTCACCGGGGGGTCTCGGCCAGTACGTCGGGACGCTGCGCTGGCTCGGGATCGACGAGCTGCGGATCTCGGCGGAGTGGAAGCTCGAAGCTCCCGCCCCGAGCTCTTCCCACAAGCCCCCCGGCTTCCGCGCCGGAGACCCGCGGGCCTACGACGCCTCGGCGGGCGTCCAGCTGCTCGATCGCGCGGTGCGGGCCGCCGCCGCCGGCGGACTGGGCGTGATTCTCGACCCGGCCTTCTCGGCTCCCCGATGGGCCACGCGCAGCCCCCGGGCCAGCGGCAGCGCCGCCGACCCCTGGTACAACACCGACATCGACGTCCGCCAGCTCGCCACCTGGGAGGCGATGCTGGCCCTCCGCTACAGCGGCCGCTACACGCCGGTCGGCGCCGGCGCTCCCCTCCCCCGTGTCGGCACGGTGACCCTGTGGAACGAGCCGAATCAGGACGGCTACCTGGCCCCGCAATGGGACGGCGGCGTGCCGGTCAGCGCCGATTGGTACCGCGCGCTGACCGAGATCGCCTATCCAGCGATCAAGCGGGCCTCGCCGGGCACGACGGTGCTGATCGGTGACACCAGCTCGGTCGGCGCCGACGCGCAGGCCGGCAACGGCGGTGTGCCGCCGCTGACCTTCATCCGCCGGCTGGCCTGCGTCGATGCGCAGCTGGCACCGGTGACCGATGGGGCGTGCGCCGGTTTCCACCTGGTCCCGGCCGACGGCTACTCGCAGCACCCCTACGAGCGAAACGCGCCGCCGTGGCTGCCGACGGGCTCGGACGGCGCCGCGATGGGCGACCTACCGGTCCTCCAGGCGCTGCTCGACAAGCTCGTGGCGATGCATCGCCTCGCTCCCGGCGCCGGGAGTCTGTGGTTGACCGAGCAGGGCTACGAGTCAAACGGTCAGCTCGCCGACCGACTCTGGACGGAGACCCAGCAGGCCGAACTCAACGCCGACGCCGAGTACCTGGCCTGGCGCGACGGGTCGATCGCGTCGTTCTCGCAGTTCCTGCTCCGGGACACGCGCACCAGCGAGACGCTCGCGGCCCGCCAGGCGGGAAATCCGCGCGCGCTGCTGGCCGGAACCTGGACGTCCGGGCTGGTGCGCGAGAACGGCACCCCCAAACCGGCGCTGTCGATGTTCCGCTCACCCGTGGTCGCCCGGATCGTCTCCTTCGCCCCATCTGCCTCCTGGCTGCCGAGCAGCCCGGCGGGAGCGCCGGCCGAGCTGCTGGACCTGTGGGGCCGCGCGCGCCCGATCAGATCGCCGACGCTTGTCGTGCTGCAGGTCTGCGACGACGGCTCGGGGGCCTACCGGAACGTCGGGGAGGTGACCACCGACACCAACGGGATCTTCGACGTGCGGGTGGCCGTGGCGGCCAAGCTCGACGTCTCGGTGCGCTTTGCCTGGCTGGCGCCGGATGGCAGCTGGCAGACCTCGCCGGCGGTACCACCGGCCGTGTTCGGGACGGCTTAGGCCGCCCTGGGCGGCGCCGGGTTAGCCTGGTCGCGTTGATTTTCCGGTGGGCGAGCTTCCCCCGGATCTGGCGCGGTCTCACCGCCCGGCACTAGGACGCTGCCGAGTATGCGCCGCTGGCGGCCTGGCTTCGGCGCGTTCGCCAGGCGGGGCTGGAGCACGGTGAGGAGCTCGCGTCGGAGCTGCGCCAGCTCGCCGTCGTCGAGCCACATCCCGGCGAGGTTGTAAGTGACTCCGTCGCGCAGCAGGTCGATGTCGCCGCGGGCGAGGTACCGGTCGAAGTCGGCGAGGAGCGCCGCGACGAACGCCATGAACGCATGGCGGTGATCGTCGGGGCCCATCTCGGCCAGTTCGTCGAGTCCGATGCTCGCGGCCAGGAGACGGAGCACGTATGTGCGCTCCACTGCGCCACGCACACGGCGCTCGGCGACCACGGACAGCACACCGGCCTCGACCAGGCGCGCCACGTGGCGGTAGAGACTGGCGGCGGGCACGTCGGGGAGTTCGGCTTTCAGTTCGCTGGTGGTAAGCGCCCGGTCTCCGAGGAAGGCTTGCACGATCCGCAATCGGACCGGGTGCAACAGGAGGTCGGCGCTGGTCACTGCGGCCACGCTGGCGCGTTGTTATCATTATTGCTAATATTCCTAGACATGAGAACTCCGAGTCAGGCCGAAGAAACCGTCGGCGGCCAATCGCTATCGCCGTCGCCGCCATCGTGGTCGAAACGGTCGGGATGAGGCTACGCGGGTGCCGGTTCGGTGGCAACGTCGTGGTCCGGTGCCAGAGCGGGCACCTGTTCACCACGATCTGGATCCCGGGGGCTTCCCTGAAATCGCTCAAGTTGGGCTGGTGGAGATTTCAGCGTTGCCCGGTGGGCCACCACTGGTCGCTCGTGACCCCGGTCCAGCAGGAATCCGACCTGACCGAGGAACAGCAGCGCACCGCGCACGAGACCCAGGACATCCGGCTCCCCTGACCGGCGGATTGCGGCAATCAGCGCGCCGGGTCCGGAAGCTGACCTGCCTTGAGCTTGGCGATCATGTCGTCAGTCTCCGCACGGTAAACGGTTCCATCCCCGAGTTCGAGCACTGGCAGGAACTTCTGCCCGCTGAGCTCCACTACGTCGGAGCGCGACTTCTCCGACTTTCCGAATCCGTGCTTGACGACCTCATAATCCACGCCCTGCTCGTCCAGCGCCTTCTGCAGCCGCCAGCACGCATCAACGTTGACATGTAGGAACGTGTACGAGCAGCGATGAAGTTTGATCTTGGCCATGCGGCACAGCCTACCCGGCGGCGCCCAGCCGGCCGGTCTAGGATCGTCCGCCATGGACGGGCCTGGTCAATCTCGAACAGATCTGAGGAGCTGAACGCGGGTGCTCCCGACCGGCGCAGTGCGAAAGAAGCTGCGTCGGCTGGCGCCGCGTGCGCTCCTCTGGCGACGTGGGCTACCGACGGAGGTCGCGTTCTGGGAGCGCTTCCTGCGCTTGCAGGGCGCCGAGTGGCCGGACGACTACCGGCAACGTCTCACCCCCGGCGCGCCGATCACCGAACCGCTGATCCTGGAGCGCTTGCCGCTGCTGCCCTCGCCGCGACTGTCGGTCCTCGACGTCGGTGCCGGACCGGCGTCATCGCTGGGCAGCGCCCTACCGGACCGACAGCTCGAGCTGATCGCGGTTGACCCGCTGGCCGAGGAATACAACCGTCTGCTCTCGGCACTCGGCCTCGCCGCCCCGGTCCCCGTCGCGAGGTGCCGGGGCGAGGACGTACTGGACATGTTTGGTCGCGACCGCTTCGATATCGCCTATGCCCGCAACTCCCTGGATCACACCGTGGATCCCGCGGCCACGATTCGCGGCATGCTCGCCGTCATACGGCCCGGCGGGTTTGTGATCCTGCGCCACTGGCGCAACGAGGGGCAGAAGGCCGGCTACGAAGATCTGCATCAGTGGAACCTGGACGCCATTGACGGCGACCTGATGATCTGGGACGAGCGACGACGCCACACGCTCACCGACCTAATCCCCAACCCCGATTACGTCCACGACGTGGCGTTGGCCGGTCCCGTGGTCACCGCCGTAGTGCACCGCCGCCCGCCGGACTGAGCCACTCACCAGACCGCATCAGCAGCTGGTTCACGGCGTACGATCTCAGCGTGGCGGACGGGCGATGATCGAGCTGCTCCTGCCCGACTGCGTCGCGTCGGAACACACGCGCGTCGTCGATGGCGCCGACGACCTGTTCGCGCAGGAGGCCGCCGCGGTCGACCGCGCGGTGCCCCGCCGGCGGGCCGAGTTCGCCGCTGGGCGGCGCTGCGCGCGGGCGGCTCTGGCCCGGATCGGAATTCCTCCGGCGCCGCTGCTGCGCGGCGAGGATCGCGAGCCGCTGTGGCCATCCGGCGCGGTGGGAAGCATCACGCACTGTGTCGGCTACGTGGCGGCGGCGGTCGCGGCGACGGAGGTGATGCGCAGCGTCGGGATTGATGCCGAGGTGCACGCCCCGATCCCCGACGGCGTGCTGCACCGGATCGCCCGACCGGAGGAGCTGGAGTGGATGGCCACCCGTGACGGTGACGGAGTGTGCTGGGATCGGGTCGTGTTCAGCGCCAAGGAGTCGGCGTACAAGGCGTGGTACCCCCTGGCCCGCCGGTGGCTGGGCTTCGAGGACGCCACGCTCACCTTCGCACCCGAGCTCGGCACCTTCCTCGCCACGCTGCTGGTGCCCGGCCCGGTGATCGGAGATCAGCCCTTGCGGAGCTTCGCGGGGCGCTACCTCGTCCGCGACGGGCTCGTCCTCACGGCGATCACGGTCGAGCATTAGAGCGGGTGTTCGCGCGGGGCGACGGTCAGGCCACGGCCACTGGGGCCGGCGGGCGCAGCTCGTAGGCCTCGGAATCGAACGCCCGCAACGCGCGGCGGAACTGCCACGTGTAGCCGGGCCAGATGATCGACGTGCCGCCGTCGGGGTCGAGGTACCAGCTCCCGCAGCCGCCCGACGTCCAGACGGTGTCGCGCAGCCGGCGGCGCAGATCGTCGTTGAATGCGGCCTGCGCGTCGGGACGGACATCGAACGAGGCGATGCCGTCGCGCTCGAGCGTGTTCAGGCACTGGACGATGTACTCCATCTGCGCCTCGGCGTAGAGCAGCGCCGATGTGTGGCCGGTGGCCGTATTCGGGCCCAGCAGGATGAAGTAGTTCGGGTATCCGGCGACGGTGGTGCCGAGATAGGCCTCGCGGCCCGCGCCCAGCGTTCGGCCAGCGTCACGCCGTCTCGCCCTCGCACCGGGTCGGCAGCGTGGAACGGATGAAACCCGGTGCCGAGGACGATCGTGTCCACGGGGCGCTCGACGCCGTCCTCGGTGAGGATCGAGGACGGATTGATCCGGCGGATCGCGCTGGTGATCACCTCGACGTTGGGCCGCGTGAGCGACGGGTGGTAGTCGTCGGAGACGATGATGCGCTTGCACCCCAAGCTGTACTCCGGGGTGAGCTTCTCGCGCAGCTCCGGATCGCGCACCTGCGCGCGCAGCCGCGCGCGGGCGATCTT
>JALYXK010000155.1 GCA_030947145.1 Actinomycetota bacterium | reverse complement strand
GTTGGTGACCAGGATCTTGGCCTGGGAGTCGGTGACCCGGTGGCGAATGCCGTCATCGCCGTAGAGCACGGACATCGAGAGCAGAATCGCGCCGGCCTTCCAGGTGCCGAAGAACGCGGCGGCGGTCTCGGGCTCCGGCGGCAGCAGCATCGCCACCCGGTCGCCCTTCTGCACGCCGTGCGCCACGAGCGCATTGGCGAACTGGTTGGCCTTGTCCTGCAACTCGCCCCAGGTGACTTCGCGCACGACGCCGTCGAAGCGCTCGTGGATCATCGCCAGCTTCTCACGGGGGTGCTGGTCGCAGACGTCGGCCGCGATGTTGTAACGCTCGGGCACCTCCCACTGGTGCTGTGCGCAAGCTTCCTCGTATGAGGAGAACCTCGTCGTCGCGCTCATCTGCCTCTCCTTTCGGGTCTGATCATCGGTAACTATCCCTGACGCGCGGCGATAAATCGCCCAGTACCACCAGGCCGTGGGCGGTCGAGTCCGCCAGCTCGTCGCGAGGCGTGCGGCGCTTGGCGTCGGCTGGGTCGCGGGGGGTGCGCCGCTTCCCGGCGGCGGGATCGCGTCGGCCGAAGCTCACATTCGCAGCCTTCGGCGGAGCTCCGCGACCTGCCGGCGGGCGACCGGCACCTCGCTGCCGTCGGCCAGCACGACTGTGGCGCTGCCGCCGAGCTCGGGACGGATCTCCACCGCCCGGCGGAGGTTGGCAATGTAGCTGCGGTGCACGCGAACGAAGCCGTGCGAGAGCCACCGCCGTTCGAGCTCGGCCAGCGCCCCCCGCACCAGGAAGCGGCCGTCGTCGGCGACGATCCGCACGTAGTCGCCCTCGGCCTTGACATAGAGCACCGAGGAGCGGGGGACCAGCCGCGTCGCGCCCCCTCGCTGATGAGCGACCGGGATGATCTCCGCGCTCTCCGGCTCCGGCGCGGCCGGCGCCGCCCGGGTCGGTGGCGGCGAAGAGCGATCGGCGACCACGCGTTCGAGAGCCTGCCCGATCCGCGCGCGCGATACCGGCTTCATCAGGTAATCCAGCGCGTGCAGCTCCAGCTCGAACGCGCCGACCGCGCCGTCCTCATAAGCCGAGACGAATACGACGGCGGGCGGATCGGCGAACTGTCCCAGCAGGCCGGCGACGCCCAACCCATCGATGTCGGGCATGCGGACGTCGAGGAACAGCGCGTCGAAGCGCCGCTCGGCGAGCGTCCGCAGCGCCTCAGCCCCGCTGCCGGCGAGCACCACTTGGGCCACCTGCGGCGAGCTCTCGAGAATCCGGGCCAGGTCCTCGAGCGCGGGGCGCTCGTCGTCCACGGCCAGCACCCGCAGACCGGCCATGATCAGGCCGCCCGCACGCCGGCCCGGAACTTCGGCAGGGTCATCGTCACCGCCGTGCCGCGGCCGAGCGCCGAATCGATCTCGAGACCGTAGTCGGGGCCGAACGTGGCCTGCAGCCGCGTCTGAACGTTGACCAGCCCGACCCCGCCGCCCTGGCCGGCGAGAATCGCGGCGGCCCGGCCGGGCTCCATCCCGACGCCGTCGTCGACCACGCGGAGCTCGACGTCGGCATCGATGTCGCGGCCGACGATCTCGATGTGCCCGCGGCCGCGGCGCTCGACGCCGTGGCGCACGGCGTTCTCGACCAGCGGCTGGATCGACAGGACCGGGACAACGGCCTGAAGCACCTCGGGGGCGACGTCGATGCGCACCTCGAGTCGGTCGCCGAAGCGGGCACGCTCGAGTCGCAGGTACTTCTCCACGTACTGCAACTCGTCGGCCAGCGTCACGTAGGGACTCTGACCCCGGAACGCGTAACGGGTGAACTCGGCGAACTCGGTCAGCAGCTCGCGCGCCTCCTCCGGGTTGGAGTGGATGTACCCGGCGATCGCCGCCAGGGCGTTGTAGATGAAGTGCGGCGAGATCTGAGCGCGCAAGGCTTTCAGCTCGGCCCGGGCCAGGCGCTCGGTCTGGTTCTCGAGCTCGGCCAGCTCGAGCTGTGCCGAGACGAGACTGGCGGCCTCGGCGACCGTTCTGGTGTCCTCGGGGGTCAGGCGACGGCCGCGCGCGAACAGGGCGACGAACGTCCCCACGCGATCGCCCTGCACGATCAGCGGCGCGACCACCGCCGGACCCAGCGGGCAGCTGGCCTGCCGGCAGGTGATCAGGGACTCGACGTGGACCCGGTCATCGCGTCCGGGGCCGGCCAGGCTCGAGAGCAGATCGCCGCGCGCGTGGTGGTCCGATCCGGCGCCATCGAAGGCCAGCACGCGATCTTGGTCGGCGACCGCCACCGCGCGCGCCTGGGTCAGCGTGCGCAGGTGGCCCACGGTCTTGCCCGCCGAGGCCACAGACAGACCGCGCCGCAGATGTGGGAGCGTCACGGTCGCGGCGTGCAGCGCCTCCTGCATCGCCCGGACCTCGCCCGAGATCACCCGCGGTGGGCGAAGCAGCCTGATCGCCGCCACGAGTGACGCCGCGATCGCCCAGCCGAGCAGCACGCCGAGGAATACCTCCACTCTGATCGCGGAGCATATCCCTCCGACCCAGCGACCACCGCAATGCCAGCCCCGTTGCAGCGCTGGCGACCAGCGGTTGCCGTTGATCGTGCTTTGGACGCCGTTCGTCGCGCTTATCCAACCGCTACTCGATTGACGCCTGCTTAGCCGTTTAAGCGGACTTAGGGTGCGGGTCAGGCAGAGCCTGAGGGCCGAAGCCAGGTCCAGACGGGCGGCCGGGGCGGTCATCCACCGCGCCAAATCGTCTCGAGGAGAGGAGCAGTCACATGGAAGCCAGTCGTCCTGGTGCCCGCGAAGCCGGCGTCGCACCGACCGATCCCACCGGCGGACGCTCCGCTGGTTGGACGCCTGCCGACCCGGGGCCACTCGGGCTGGCGGCGTTCGCGGGTACGACGTTCGCGCTCAGCATGGTCAACTCCGGCCTGGTCGGGGACAAGTCCATGGTCGGTGGGGGCCTCTTGCCGCTGATTGCCGCCCTCGCGCTGGCCTACGGCGGGATCGCGCAGTTCGCGGCCGGACTGTGGGAGTTCCGCGCCGGCAACACGTTCGGCGCGGTCGCGTTCTGCTCGTATGGCGCGTTCTGGATCTCGTTCTACTTCGTAGTGCAGGCCGCGGGGTCGGTCGCCAAGAACGAGTTGTTCAGTGGGCTCGGTCTGTATCTGTGGATGTGGGGAGTCTTCACGGTCTACATGTTCATCGCCTCGTTACGGACAACCGGCGCGATCGCGCTCGTATTCCTGCTGCTCGCGATCACCTTCATCGTCCTGGGCATCGGGAACTCGTCCCTGGCCGGTGGGACCGCCGTCACCAACGGTACGATCAAGCTCGGGGGATATCTCGGGATCGCCACCGCGATCGTGGCCTGGTATGCGTCGTTCGCGGCGGTCATCAACTCGACCTTCGGCCGGGTTGTGGCGCCGGTGTTCCCGCTGAGGCGCTGAAAAGGGCGCGCAACAGGAGTAGCGTCGGGTAGAACAAGATCATCGGGAGGCTCGGGCGCCGTGG
>JALYXK010000081.1 GCA_030947145.1 Actinomycetota bacterium | reverse complement strand
GAACAGGCGCCCGCCGGAGCGCTGATCGTGATCTCCGTCGAGCGCTGGTCGGGTTGGAGCGCGGCCTGAGCTCGGCTAACGTTGGCCCATGGCCGACGGTCCCGAACGACATCCGATCCTGGCCGCCGACGCCGACCGCGAGCGAAGCGTTGCCCTCCTGCGCGAGGCGGTAGGCGAGGGGCGGC
Source organism: Actinomycetota bacterium (assembly GCA_030947145.1). Lineage (GTDB taxonomy): Bacteria > Actinomycetota > Thermoleophilia > Solirubrobacterales > Solirubrobacteraceae > Palsa-465. Next base: position 8,714 of record JALYXK010000081.1, on the reverse strand, counting down.
TGACCCTCGACGAGTTCAGCGACCGTGTCGCCCAGGCTCAGGTCGCCCGCACCGAGCAGGACCTGATCAAGCTCTTCGGAACGGTGACCGTGATCGTGCCCGAGGGCATCGCGGTGGACATCGAGGGCGGCGGCATGTTCGCCAGCCAGAAGATCGATTCGCCGCAGGCCCCGCCGATGCCGGGTGCTCCCCGGCTGAGGATCGTGGTTTCCGGACCGGGGGGCACGCTCCACGTGCGCAGCCAGCCCGCGCGCAAGTCGCTGCTCGGTTCAGTCGGCCAGTGAGCCCGCTGACGGCGGGAGATCGCCGGGCCGCCCCCGGGCCGCCCGCACAACGCGACGCCGTGATCGTCGGCGGAGGCCACAACGGCCTGGTCGCGGCGATCCTTCTGGCTCGCGCCGGTCGCTCGGTGCTGGTGCTCGAGCGCGGCGCAGAGCTGGGCGGCGCGGCCGTCTCGCGGAGGGTGTTCCCCGGGGTGGACGCGCGGGTCTCCTGCTACTCGTACCTGGTCAGCCTGTTCCCGGCCGAGCTCCGCCGCAAGCTCGGACTCCAGGTCGAGCTGAGGACGCGATCGGTCTCGTCCTACACCCCTGACGGCGACGACGGCCTCCTGATCTGCGACTCGAGGGAGATCACCGCCGCCTCGCTGCAGCGACTGACCGGCGACCGGCACGCCCGCGCCCGCTGGGAGGCGTTCTCCGCGCGCCTGAGCCGCCTGGCCCGGCGGGTGTCCGGCACGCTGACGCGGCCGTTGCCGACCCGCGGGGAGCTGCGCGGGCTGGTCGATGACGACGCGATCTGGTCGGCGCTGATCGAGGAGCCGCTCGGCCGGCTCCTGGAGCGCTGGTTCGAGTCCGATCTGCTGCGCGGCGTCGTGCTGACCGACGCCACGATCGGGACCTTCGCCCCGGCCGAGGACCCACTGCTCCGTCAGAACCGATGCTTTCTCTACCACGTGATCGGTGACGGCACCGGCCTCTGGAAGGTGCCCGTCGGGGGCATGGGGGCGCTCACCGGCGCGCTGATCGAGGCCGCTGCCCGCGCCGGCGTCGAGGTCCGCACCGGGGCCGAGGTGGTGGGGGTCGAGACCGACGGCACCTCGGCCGAGGTCAGCTGCGCCGACGGCTCACGCCACCGCGCCCGTCACGTGCTGGCCAACGTCGCGCCGGCGGTGCTCACGCGGCTGCTCGGCCAGCCGACGACGACGGAGCCGGGGCCGGAGGGATCGCAGCTGAAGCTCAACCTGCTGCTCTCCCGCCTGCCCAGGCTGCGCGACTCCGCGGTCACCGTGGAGCAGGCCTTCGCCGGAACCTTCCACGTCAACGAGGGCTACCAGCAGATGCAGCAGGCCTACGCGCAGGCGGCCGCGGGGTCGATCCCGGGACTTCCCCCCTGCGAGCTCTACTGTCACTCCCTGACCGACCCGACGATCCTCTCGCCCGAGCTGCGGGCCGCCGGCGCCCACACGCTCACGGCCTTCGCCCTGCACATGCCGGCTCGCCTGTTCGGCGCTCCGGGGGCGAAGGCCGCCGCCGTCGCCGCCACGATCGACTCGATCAACTCCGTGCTGGGCGAGCCGATCGAGGACTGCCTGTGGATCGCCCCGGACGGAGAGCCGTGCCTCGACGCTCGCACCCCGCTCGAACTCGAAGCGGAGCTGGGAATGCCGGGCGGTCACATCTTTCACCGAGACCTCGCCTGGCCGTTCGCCGAGTCGGAGGACGAGGTCGGAAGCTGGGGTGTCGAGACGGCACAGGCCAACGTCTGGCTGTGCGGAGCGGGCGCTCGCCGCGGCGGAGGCGTGAGCGGGATCCCCGGGCACAACGCCGCCCGCGCGCTGCTGACCCGTTAGACCGGCACCGGCCCGCCGACCACGCCGTCGGAGTACAGCCGACCGATCTCGGCATCGCTCAGCCCCAGCAGCTCGGCGAGCACCTCGTCGGTGTGCTCGCCCAGCAGCGGCGCGCGTTTGGGCGCCAGCCGCTCGCAGGCGTCGAAGCGCAGGGGCGTGCTCGGCATCAGGTAGGAGCCGATCCCGGGCTGCTCCACCTCCTGGAACATCGGGTTCTCCGGCGAGCAGCGCCGGTCGTGCTCGACCAATTCCGTGAACGTCCAGTACGGCCCCCAGCAGACGTCATGGGCATCGAAGATCGCGCGGATCTCATCGAGCGTGCGCGCGGTGGTCCAGGGCTTGATGATCGCGCCGAGCACCTCGCGGGCGGCGAAGCGATCGCCCTCCTTGTTGAGGTCGACGTCCATCATCCGCTCGCAGCTGGCGAACGCGTCGTTCAACCCGGTCGCCTTGACCAGGTTCTTCCACTGCCGGAGGGTCAGGGCCACGATCATCAGCCGCCGTCCGTCGCCGGTGAGGAAGTCCCGGCCGAACGCCCCGTATAGGTAATTTCCGTCCTTGGGACGCTCGGTGCGGTTGATCTGCACCTCGGCGATCTTCCCAAGGTTGCCCACCATCGCCAGGGCGACATCCGAGAGCGCCACCCGCACCACCTGCCCCTGCCCGGTGATGCGCCGGTGGCGCTCGGCCGCCAGCAGGCCGGTCGCGGCCAGCCCGCCGGTGATCGCGTCCCAGGCCGGCAGCAGATGATTGAACGGGACCGCCAGATGCCTGGGTCCGGTCGACCAGGGAAACCCGGTGGCCGGGTTGACGGTGTAGTCGACCGCCGAGGAGCCGTCGAAGTTGCCGGTGATGTTGACGGTGATCAGGTCGGGCCGGTGCTCGGTCAACGCGGTCTCATCAAGCCAGCCGCGCAGCGGGAAGTTGGTCAGGAACAGGCCGGCGTCGGGACCCGGGGCGCTCACCAACTCGAGAACCAGCTCGCGCCCGCGCGGCGAGCCCAGATCGACCTGGACCGAGCGCTTGCCCTTGTTCATGCCGGCCCAGAACAGGCTCTTGCCCTCCTCGGTCACCGGCCACCGCGTCTGGTCCAGGCCGCCGCCGAGCGGGTCGAAGCGGATCACGTCGGCGCCGAGCTGGGCCAGGGTCATTCCTCCGAGCGGAGCGGCCACGAATGCCGAACCCTCGATGACCCGCATCCCCTCGAGGATTCCCGTCACGGCCCGGAGCCTAGACGATCTCGTGGCGGCTGTCACGACCCCCGTGGAGGCGACCGCTCGCCGCGGCTCCAGCTCCGGTGTACTGCCCGGCCCCGTCCGCCTCAGGCCAGTGCCGCCGCCGGTCCGGCGACGATCTTCCGGTCAAACAGCGAACCGATCTCGTTCGGGCTGAGACCCAGGACCTCGGCCAAGATCTCCTCCGTGTGTTCGCCGAGCATCGGCGCGCGCCGCACCGGGAGCCGCCCCAGTCCGGTCGGGTCCAGCGGCGAGGCGGGGGCCAGGTAGCGCCCGACCCCCGGATGCTCGATCTCGGAGAACATCGGGTTTGCGCTCGAGGCGCGCGAGTCTTCCTCGACGAGCTGGTGGAAGGTCTGGTAGGGGCCCCACGACACTCCGGTGCCGGCGAACCGCTCGCGGACCTCCGCCAGGGTGCGGGCCGCGAACCACGGCCGGAGGATCGCGGCGATCAGATCGCGCGCCTCGTAGCGGCCGGTTTCGGTCTCGAGATCCTGGCCGGTGACCTGCTCGATCCCGTCGAACGCCTGACGCGCGCCCGTGGCCTCGACCAGAGCCTTCCATTGGCGGGCCGTGAGCGCGACCACCATCACCCGCCGGCCGTCCTGGGTGGGGAAGTCGGCGCCGAAGGCCCCATAGAGGTAGTTGCCGTCCTTGCGCTGATCGGTCCCGCCGAGCTGGGCCTCGGCGATCCGCCCGAGATTTCCCACCGTGGCGAAGGCGACGTCGGAGAGGGCCAGGCGGATCAGCTGCCCCTCGCCCGTGCGGGTGCGATGGCGCTCGGCGGCCAGCAGGCCGGTGGCGGCGAGCCCACCCATCACCAGGTCCCAGGAGGGCAGGACGCTGTTGAGCGGCTCGGACAGATTGCGGGGTCCGGTGGCCCAGGGAAACCCGGTGGCCGGATTGACCGTGTAGTCGACCTCCGAGCTGCCGTCGGGGTTGCCGGCCAGCGCGACCATGATCAGGTCCTGGCGGCGGGCCTGGAGCGATTCGTACTCGAGCCACCCGCGGGCGGGGAAGTTGGTCAGCAGGTTTCCCGCCGCCGCGATCAGCTCGGTGACCAGCTCGCGGCCTTCGTCGGAGCCGATGTCGACCTGGAAGGAGCGCTTGCCCTTGTTCAGCCCGGCCCAGAACAGGCTCTGGCCGACCACTGGAGCACCGGCTTCGCCGGCATCCGGCGGTGCCCCGGCCAGCGGCCAGCGCTGGTGGTCGAGGCCGCCCCCGATCTGGTCGAAGCGGATCACGTCGGCGCCGAGCTGAGCCAGGGTCATGCCGCCGAGGGGCGCGGCCACGAAGGCCGAGCCTTCGATCAGGCGCAGCCCTTCGAGAATTCCGGCGTGGGCAGGATGCCCGTCGGCACTCACGCCATCACCCCGACCAGACGCCAATCGAGCACCGGCTGAGGCTCCTCCCCGGCCGGCCGGTCGGCCCGCGTCTGCACCCGCAGGTCGACCAGCACGCCGTCGACCTCGGCGGCCCGCTGCACCGCCTCGACCGTGACCACGCTGCGCAGCACATCGCCCTCGAACACCGGCCCGAGATGGTCGCACGAGCGCCAGGCCAGGACCGTCACGAGATTCGGAATCGCCCGGGTGGCGTGGGACAGGGCGATGCCGATCGTATGGCCTCCGTAGACCAGCCGCCGGCCGCGCCCGCTGGAGGCCGGATCGCTGTGGGCCGCGGCGACGTTCAGCGTCAGCCGGACCAGCTCCGTCGCGCCAGTGACCGTGTCCCCGCTCTCGATCGCGTAGCCGCTCCCCGCCATCAGCCCGGCGCCGTGAGGACCGGGAACCAGCTCTCGGTACCTGGCCAGGTCCCAGCCTCGGACCGATTCGGTCAGCTGCGCCGGATCGAGGTCGGACTTGATCGCGTCGAAGTCATCGGCGTGGCCGGGACGGCAGGACTCATCGCGCATCGGCAGCATCGCGCAGCGGTGATAATCGAGCACGGGTTGTCCGGTGTGGTCGAGGGTCCGCACCCGCAGCACCGCGAGGCCGGTGGGCGGTCGGCCGGGCCGCGCGGAGGTGTCGCGCAGGGCCACCACCTCCGTGGTCGTACGCAGCGTGTCGCCGATCCGCGGCGCTCGGCGCAGGGCGAGCCCGCGGTAGAACAGGTTGGCGATCACACGCTGGGTGGCCAGGGTCGACTGACCGATGGCCACGTCGCAGACCAGGCCGGGGTGGGCCAGCGGGGCGCCCGGGTCGATCACGTCAGCGGCCAGGTGGCGGTCGAGCGGCAGCCGCAGCCGGTCCCCCAGCACCGCCTGATGCAGCGCCGCGTGGCCGGAGGTCAGCGTGATCCCCGGCGAACCCTCGAACACCTGCCCGGCCTCGAGCTCCTCGTACCACGGGCCGGCGATATCGACCGTGGGCTCGAGCGTGGTCATCGGTAAGCCTCGGTGGCGGGACTGCCGTGGATTGACCGCGCCGAGACGGTCATCGGGCCGGCTCCGAGACCCGGCCGGCCCGGGCCAGCGTGCGCAGGGCGGCCAGCCGGACCGGCTCGTCGAGCATCTCCCCGTCCATGGCCACGGCGCCGCCCCCGTCCCGGGCCGCCCGGGCGAGCGCCTCGAGCACCGACTCGGCGTGCTCCACCTCCGCCGGCGAGGGCGTGAACTCGGCGGCGAGCGGCGCTAGTTGCGAGGGATGGATCGCCCACTTGCCATCGAAACCGAGGTCGGCCGCCCGGCGAGCGGCGGCGACCAGCCCATCGGCGTCCTCGAGCTTGAGGTGGGGCCCGTCGATGGCTTGCACCCCGCCGCTCCGCGCGGCCACCAGGACGATGTCCTGCACGGCCAACCAGCGGTCGAGATCGGCGACGCCGGCCCGCGAGCGCCCGAGCGAGGCCGAGAGGTCGGCGTAGCCGAGGATGATCGCCTCGAGCCGCGGGCTGGCGCTGACGATCTGGTGCAGCGCGGTGAGACCTCGCGCGGTCTCGATCAATGCCTGCACCAGCAGCGGCTTGACCCGTCCGGCGGCCAGCTCGGCGCCGTCCAGCAGGCGATCGACGAAGGCCAGGTCGCCGGGGCTCTCCACCTTGGGCACGACGACCCCGGCCAGGTGGGGCGCCGCGGTCAGGGCGATCAGCTCCTGATGCGCCCACGCGGTGCCGATGGCGTTGACCCGCACCAGCACCCGGCCGGCCTGGAAGCCGGGGACATCGAGCGCCTCCAGTACCGCGGCCAGCGCCTCGGACTTGCGCTCCGGGATGACCGCGTCCTCGAGGTCGACGACCAGCTCCTCGACGTCGATGTCCCGCGCCTTCGCGAGCATTCGCTCGGAGCTCCCGGGTACGACCAGGCTCACCATCGGACGGTCCGGACAGGGAAATGGCGCACGGAGGAACACTATCGCGCGCGCAAACGCCCGCTACGGGATCACCCCCGCCTTCACTGCCGTGAAACGCGAGGACGCCGCAGCCGACCAGCGGCCACGGCGTCCTCAGCCGGGCCGGAGGGTCAGCCGCCGCCGATGTCGGCCGCCGGCAGACGCCGACCGGGCACCTGATTCGGCGCGAGGACCTTCGGGTCGCCGGGATAGGGCCGCCGCCAGTTGTGCGCGGCGTACCAGTCCACCCGGTTCAACTGCGCCGGGTTGGCATGATCCTCGGCGGCGATCGAGCCGCTGAAGTGCTGGTGGGCACTCCAGGCCGCCCAGGCGCGGTAGATCGGCAGCACTCGGGCTGGGATCTTCAGCTTACGGGCGACACTGGCCATGCTGGCACCAGCCGGGGGAACGCCCAGGTCGAGCGGAATCAGGTTCGGCTTGACGTCGTAGGGGGCGAAGTTCGGCTTGTCCGTGAACGCCGAGAACATCGGCACCGCGGCGCGATCCATCTGGTTCATCGGCCGGATGCCGAGGATCTGCTCGATCGTCTTGACGACGTTGATCTGCGAGTAGTAACCGTGATTGACCGACCCCGGGTTCGAATAGGGGCTGATCACCAACGCCGGCGCGCGGTGCCCGTCGACGTGGTCCACTCCGTTCTGGGGATCGTCCTCGACCACGAAGATGGCCGAGTCCTTCCAGAAGCGGCTGTGCGAGATCTCCGAGACGATCCGGCCGAGGCCGAGATCGTTGTCGGCGACCTGGGCCGTCGGATACGGATCTCCGGAACCCACGCCCGACGTGTGGTTGTCGGGCAACCAGATCGTGTTGAGGTTGGCCAGCTGACCGGACTTGACCGAGGCCCGGAAGGCGCGCTGCCAGATGTCGACCCGATACTGGTCGGGGACATTGAGGTCGAACCTGGGATAGGCCGGATCGAGGATCGCGTTCAGCGACGGAATGTCCGAACGCGTCTTGTACTTGTTGATCGGGATCGGCAGCGGCCCGCTGGCCTTGCCCTGCAGGATCTGCGCGTCCCGGTACCAGAGCCTCCAGGGCGGCGTGCCCGACTTGGGCACCTCGAAGAAGTTCGCGTACTCGCCGAAGGCGGACGCGGTCTTCCCGGCCGCCCCCGCGGCGTTCCAGAGGAAGCCGTTGCGCTGATAGGCCAGAGCGTCACCGCCCTGCGCCGGGTAGGAGCGGTAGAACGCTCCGAACTCCTTCTCGATGTAATCGTTGGCGTCAGCCTGAACCAGCCAGTTGTGGCCGTCGGCCGACAGCGTTCCCTGGTCGTAGAAGTTGTCCAGCAGTCCGAAGCGGTTGGCGAGCGCATGCGCGTTCGGCGTGATCTGCGCGCCGAACTGGGCGAGGCTCGGATCGCCGTTGCCCTTGGCCACGTCGCCGAAGACCTGGTCGTAGGTGCGGTTCTCCTTGACGATCAGGAACACGTGCTTGATCTTCGACGGCAGCCCCAGCTGAGCCGGCACCGCCAGCGGCGCGGCGTGCTGATCGGCCGAGGTACCGAGATGCTCCCAGGCGTTGTTGGCGAAGACCTGGTGGGTGTAGTCGCCGAGCGAGCCGTCGGCCGGGAGCGGGAACGTGGTGAGCGTCCCGGTGTCGTCGTAGGTGTTGTGGCCGGTGGCCGGCTGCGTGCCGGGACCCTCCTCGATTGTCGACGCCGGCCCGCGCGCGCCGATTCCCTTGTCGTTGGTCACCACCACCTTGCCGAGCGCGCTGTCCATCTGCACGCCTACCGGGTACCAGTCGGTGGGCAGCAGGCCCTCGAACTGAATCGGCGCGACCGGGCCTTGGTACTTGTACTCGGCCAGGGCGTTGTCCCGGCCGATGCTGACCAGGACGTGATTGGCGTCCGGCATGGTGATGGCGTTCGGGTAGCTGCCGACCTTCGCCCCGGGCACCGGATTGACATTGAAGGTCTGAGTGACCTGCTTGGTCTTGGTATCGACGATCGACACGCTGTCGTCGTTGGAGTTGGCCACGAACAGCGTCGAGCCGTTCAGGTACAGCGCCGTGGGCTGGAGCCCGACCTTGATCGAGTCGGTCTGCGATCCGCTGTCCAGGTTGACCACGGAGAGCGTTCCGGTGTTCGCGGCACCGGTTGAGGAATTGGACACCACCGGCGTCCCGTCCGACAGGTTGGTGAAGTCTCCCGGTGTGGCCGGTCGCCCGCCCTCGTTGGACACGAACGCCTGGTTGCCGACCAGCACCACCTGACGCGGCGCGTTACCGACGGGGACCTCCTTGACCAGCTTGTCGGTGGCGGTGTCGATCACGCCGAGC
>JALYXK010000076.1 GCA_030947145.1 Actinomycetota bacterium | reverse complement strand
TGTTCACGCAGAGCGGGGGAATCGAGATCGCCCGCACCCAGGAGCGGATGCAGGAGCTGACGCGGCGGATGGCCTCGGCGCGAACTTGGGGGATCGAGCCCGTCTCGCTGATCAGCCCGGCCGAGGTCAAGGCGCTGGTGCCGTTCATCGACGAGTCGCTGATCCTCGGCGGCTTCTACACGCCGGGGGCCGGCGTCGTCGATTCGCTCCAGGCGGCCACGCTGATGCGCGAGCGCGCGCAGGCGGCCGGGATGACCGTGATGGCCAACACCGAGGTGCTGGGGATCGACGTCGAGCATGGCCGGGTCCGGCGCGTGCGCACCACCCGGGGGGACATCGAGGCCGAGCAGGTGGTCATCTGCTGCGGCGCCTGGAGCCCGCGGGTGGCCCGGATGGCCGGCGCGTCGATCGCGCTCACGCCGATGGTCCACCAGATGATCGACATCGGCCCCGCGCCGCGGTTCGCGAACGCCAAGGGGATGATCGAGCACCCGATCGTCCGCGACATGGACACCAACATGTACGAGCGCCAGGAGGGCACCGGTCTGGAGATCGGCTCCTACGCCCACCGCCCGATCACCCTCGACGCGGAGGCGATCCCCTCGATCGAGGAGTCTGCGCTGACCCCGACCGAGCTCCCGTTCACCCAGGACGACTTCGACCCGCAGATGGAGATCGCGCTCGAGTTGATGCCGGAGATCGTCGGCGACGAGAGCGTCGGGGTGAAGTACGCGATCAACGGCGTGCTGTCGGTCACCCTCGACGGGATGCCGCTGCTCGGCGAGACCCCCGAGGTGCGCGGGCTGTGGTCGGCAGCGGCGGTGTGGATCAAGGAGGGGCCCGGGTCGGGCAAGACCGTGGCCGAGCTGATGGTCCACGGCGAATCCGAGATCGACGTGTACGAGTCGAACATCGCCCGCGCGTATCCCCACCAGAAGACCGCCGTCCACGTGAAGGCCCGGGCCGCCGAGGGCTTCAACAAGATGTACGGGATCGTCCACCCCTCCGAGCAGTGGGCCTCCAACCGTCCGGTGCGGCTCTCGCCCTTTTACGAGCGCGAGCGCGAGCTGGGGGCGTTCTTCTTCGAGACGGTGGGCTGGGAGCGCCCGCAGTGGTACGAGTCCAACGCGGCGCTGCTGGAGGAATACGGCGATCGCGTCACCCGCCGCGAGTCCGAGTGGGAGGCGCGCTGGTGGTCGCCGATCATCAATGCCGAGCACCTGGCCATGCGCGATCGCGCGGCGATGATCGACCTGACCGCGTTCTGCGTGTTCGACATCATCGGCCCCGGCGCGCTCGACGCCGTGCAGCGGATCGCCATGCGCCAGATGGACGTGGCGGTCGGGCGGGTGGTCTACACGCCGATCCTCACCCCCGGTGGCGGCTTCCTCGCCGACCTGACGATCATGCGCCTGGATGACCAGATCTTCCGGGTGGTCACCGGGGGCGCCTACGGGATGTCGGACCTGAAGTGGTTCGCCGACCATCTCCCCGGCGACGGCTCGGCCCAGATCCGCGACCACACCAGCTCCTGGTGCACGCTCGGGCTGTGGGGGCCGAGGGCCCGGGACATTCTGGCCAGCGTCAGCAGCGACGACGTTTCTCACGAGGGCTTCCCGTTCGCGCGCTGCCGGACGATCGAGGTCGGCCCGCTGTCGGTGCTGGCCTCGCGGATCTCCTACGTCGGCGACCTCGGCTGGGAGCTCTACGTGCCGATCGAGCAGGGCGCGCGGTTGTGGGACATCGTGGCCGAGGCCGGCGCGCCGCACGGCATCGTCCCGGCGGGCATCGGCGTCTACGGCACCACCGGCCGGCTGGAGAAGTGCTACCGGGCCTACGGCGGCGAGCTCGCGGCGGACTTCAACGTGGTCGAGGCGGGGATGGCCTGGGGCAAGGTCAAGGAGCAGGAGTTCATCGGCAAGGCGGCGCATGTGCGCCACCGCGACGAGGCGCCGGCCGCGGTCATGTGCACGCTGACCGTCGACGACCACACCTCCGCCGCGGGGGTCAAGCGCTACATGCTGGGCGGCGAGCCGATCCTCACCCACGACGGGGGGTCGCTGGTCGACGCCAAGGGCCGGCGCTCCTACGTGACCAGCGCCGGCGCCGGGCCCTCGATCGGCAAGCACATCCTGATGAGCTACCTGCCGCCAGCGCACGCGGTGGTCGGCGAGCCGCTGGCCGTCGAGTACATGGGCGAGCGCTACCCGGTGACCGTTGCCGTGGCCGACTCGACTCCGGTGTTCGATCCCGACAACACCCGCGTCCGGTCGTAGTGGGCCACCGCCCATGAACGTCCTCGTGTGCGTCAAGCGGGTGCCGCTGACCGGCGGGAAGATCGTGCTGACCGAGGACGAGCGGGCGATCTCCACCCGCCACCTCGGGTTCACCATCAGCCCACACGAGGAGTGCGCGGCCGAGGAGGCGGTGCGCCTGGTCGAGCAGCACAGCGGGTCGAGCACGGTGCTCACGCTGGGGCCGCCCGAGGCCGAGGAGCAGTTGCGGGACATGATGGCGATCGGCATCGATCGGGGCATCCACCTGATCACCGACGGAGGCGAGTGGGATCCCCAGGCCACCGCGGCGGAGATCGTCGGGGCGATCGGGCTCGGCGACGACCAGGTGCCCGACCTGATCATGTTCGGCAACGAGTCGGCCGACGCCGGCAACTACCAGGTGGCGATCCGGGTGGCCCACGCGATGTCATGGCCCTGCGTGACCGGCGTCAAGGGCATCACCATCGAAGACGGCAGCGCGCGCTGCGAGCAGGAGATGCCCGGCGGCCGCGACGTCTATGTCGTCCCGTTGCCGGCGGTGGTGAGCGTCAAGGAGGGCCTCAACCTTCCGCGCTATCCGTCGGTGCCGGGCCGCCTGCGGGCCAAGCGAAAGCCGCTGGTATCCACGGACGCCGCCCGGGCGCAAGCCCGTCTGGAGATGGTGCGGCTCCTGCTCCCGCCGGGTTCGGGCAAGCAGACCGAGGTGCTCGGCCGCGGCCCCGAGGCGGCGCCGGCCGTGGTCGAGGTCCTGCAGCAGCTGGGGCTGGTGTAGCCCGATGCTTCTGGTCTTCGTCGAGGACGCCGCTGATGAGCTCTCCCAGCAGGCGCTGTCCTTCGCCCGCGGCCTCCGGGACGAGGTCCAGGCGGTGAGCGCCGATCCAGCCGCGCCCTATGCCCCGGCGGCGATCGCGCAGGCGCTGGTGGAGCGCGCCAATGGACGCACGCCCGCCGCGGTGATCGGGCCCGGGAGCGAGCGCGGCAACGAGGTGCTGGCGCATGTCGCGGCGATCCTCGATCAGCCGCTGGCCGCCAACTGCACGTCGATCACCCTCGGGGACCCGGCCACGGTGGTGCGGGTGCGCTGGGGCGGCAGCCTGCTGGAGGAGGCGCGGTTGCACGGCTCGCCCAAGCTGCTCACGGTCGCGCCCCACTCCGTTACGGCTGACCCGGCCGCGGCGAACACCGACGTCGAGGTCGCGCAGATCGAGGCCACGGATTCGGTAGCGGTCTCAGAGCATCTGAAGACGGTCACGGCGGGAGTCACGCTGGTCGACGCCGACGTGGTCGTCTCTGGCGGACGCGGTGTCGGATCCGCGGAGGGGTTCTCGGTGATCGAGGAACTGGCCGAGTTGCTCGGTGGCGCGGTCGGCTGCTCGCGCGCGGTGACCAGCGCCGGCTGGCGCCCGCACGGCGACCAGGTCGGGCAGACCGGCACCAAGATCTCGCCGGAGATCTACATCGCCTGCGGGATCAGCGGGGCAACCCAGCACATGGCCGGCTGCAAGGGCGCTAAGAAGCTGCTGGCCATCAATCCCGACGGCGGGGCCTCGATCTTCGCCAATGCCGACTATGCGGTGATCGGCGATCTGCACGAGATCCTGCCGGCGATCTCCTCAGAAATACGGAAGGCGAGGGGGACATGGGCTCGCTAATCGCCGCCGGGCTGCTCGCCGCCGCGGTCGCGCTCAGCGCCGGACTGTTCGCCACCCGCTTCCGGTTCCTGGTCGGGCTGTTGCGCGCCGCCGCGCCGGTCACCCGCAGCGGCGATGTGCCCCGGCGCGCGCGCAACGAGGCCACGATCGTGCTCGGCCAGCGCAAGCTGCTCCAGCGCTTCGGGCCCGGCCTGATCCACGCGTTGATCTTCTGGGGCTTCCTCGTGCTGGCGCCGACGATCCTGATCGCGCTGATCGGGGTCGTGGACAAGCACGTCACCCTGCCGTGGTTGGGGCATCAGAGCTGGTTCGCCTTTCTGGTCGACCTGTTCGCCGTGCTGGTGCTGGCCGGGGTGGTGTCCGCTTTGTGGATCCGCAAGCTCCAGCGCCCGGCCCGGTTTCAGGGCAGCCACCTCGGCGAGGCCGACCTGATCCTGGGCCTGATCGCCACGATCGCCACCACGCTGCTGCTGTGGCACGCCTCGCGGATCGCGCTGGGCCTGAACGAATGGCCGCGGTCCTCGGCGCCGGTATCCAGCGCGCTGTCGCACCTGTTCGGGGCCGACGGGGTCACGCGCGTGCTCGAGCGAGTGTTCGTGTGGGCGCACATCCTGACCATCCTGGGCTTCCTGGCCTACCTGCCCCGCTCCAAGCACCTGCACATCGCCACGGCCGCGGTGAACGTGTGGTTCGGCCGCACCGGCCCGGCGGGACGGCTCGAGCCGCTGCGCTTCGACGATCCAGGGGTGGACGAGGAGGACATTCGCTTCGGCGCCGGAACCGCCACCGACCTGACCTGGAAACAGGTCCTCGACACCTTCTCCTGCACCGAGTGCGGGCGCTGCCAGGACGCCTGCCCCGCGTTTGCCACCGGCAAGGTGCTCTCGCCGAAGCTGGTGATCATGGGCCTGCGGGACCAGGTGTTCGCCGGGGACGACACGCTGGCGCTGGTGCCGAACGCCGTCCCCGAGGAGTCCGTGTGGGACTGCGTCACCTGCGGGGCCTGCGTACAGGCCTGCCCCGTGTCGATCGAGCACGTCGACCACATCGTCGATCTCCGCCGCCACCTGGTGATGGTCGAGTCGAGCTTCCCGTCCGAGGCCGAGCCGATGCTGCGCGACGTCGAGCGGGCCTCGAACCCCTGGGGCCGGGCGCAGTCCGAGCGGGCCGACTGGGCCGCAGCGCTCGGCGTGCGCATCCTCGAGCCCGGCGATCCGCCGCCGGAGTACCTCTACTGGGTCGGCTGCGCCTCATCCTTCGACGAGCGCGCGCGCCAGACGGCCGAGGCGACGGCCAAGCTGCTGCAGAGGGCCGGCGTCGACTTCGCCATCCTCGGGCCCCGAGAGAGCTGCACCGGCGACCCGGCTCGGCGGATGGGCAACGAGTACGTGTTCCAGGCCGCGGCCGAGCAGAACGTCGGTGTCCTGAACCAGGCGGGGGTGACCAAGATCGTGGCCAACTGCCCGCACTGCTTCAACACGCTGGGCAACGAGTACCCTGACTTCGGCGGCCATTACGAGGTCATCCACCATTCCGACCTGCTGGCCGCGCTGGTCCGCGACGGCAAGCTCTCGCCCCAGCGCTCGGAGGGGCTGTCGGTCACCTACCACGACTCCTGCTATCTGGCCCGCCACAACGACGTGCTGGCCGGGCCGCGCGAGCTGGTGGCCGCGGTCGGGCAGCCGCTGGAGATGGCGCGGTCGGGCAAGGAGACGTTCTGCTGCGGCGCCGGCGGCGCGCACATGTGGATGGAGGAGCGCGGGACCGGGATCAACGAGGCGCGCGTGCGCGAGGCGGCCGGAACCGGGGCCGGCACGCTCGCGGTGGCCTGCCCGTTCTGCACGGTGATGCTCGACGACGGCGTGCAGAGCACCGGCGCGGAGCTGCGCGTGGTCGACATCGCCACGCTGCTGGCGGAGCAGATCGAGGCCGGCGGCTGATCCTCAACGCCGCAGCCTGAGCACGTAGAGCCCGGAATTGGTGTCGCTGACCACGATCGCGCCGTTGGCGGCGACACCCACCCCGGTGACGTTCGCCTTGGCCGGGATCTCGTGAGTCGGATCATCGGTATCGGGCGGCACGAACGACGCAATCTCGGTCGGGGTCGCACTGCTGAGATCGAGCACGCGCAGCCCGTTGGCGTGACCCGCCACAAACGCCGTCGAGCCGCGCGCGATCGCGTGGTGGACGGAATACACCCCGAGGTCGGGCGGCGGGAAGACCTGCGCGGCCGGTGGCCGGTACACCCCGCGCAGGGTGGGTGCCGCGGGATTGGTCACGTCGATGACTCGGAGGGCTCCCCAGTCACCGCGGCGGTCGACCATCGCGCCCGAGAGCGTGATGCCGCCGTCCCCGCACTTCACCGAAAATCCAACGGGCGGCGTGCTCGGAGCCGGACACAGAGCGTCCCGCAGCGCGATGGCGTCGCCGGTGTCGATCCCGAATATCGGAATCGTCAGCCCGGTCGGATCGCCGTCGAAGCTGGGCACCTGGGGAATGGTGGTGCTCGTATTGCCCACCACGACCCCGATCGCGCCCCGCTCCTGGAGGTATTTGACGGATGCGGCCACGGAGCAGGAGTTTCCGCCTGGCCCCTGTCGGGTGCTGACCCGGTTCCGATCGCGCAGGGCGATCTTGCCGTCCGGGTTCTGCGCGGCCGGGATTGGATCCCCTGGGCAGCCGCGGCCGACGTAGACGATGGCGCCCGGTATCTGACTCCCCGGGTGGCGGTAGACCTGGACGCGGTCGCTGGGAGCGAAGAGCGTGAACATCGCCTCGCAGGCGAACTTCGATCCGGCGACCGAGCTTTGGCCGTCAATGCGCAGGCTCGAGCTCGGCGCGATCCAGTCGGCCTCGCTCAGGAGCGCCAGAGACCGGCCGCCCACCCGCGCGTAGCTGGCGTAGGAGGCGTTGCCTTCAAATGCCCTGTCCGTCGGGTAGCTGTATCGCCCGAGCGTCAGGGGGTCCGCCGGATT
>JALYXK010000041.1 GCA_030947145.1 Actinomycetota bacterium | reverse complement strand
AGAAATGGCCGCAGTTCCTGGCGGCGGTCGAGGGTCCGGGCCCGCTCGGCGTCGGTCACGAGGTGCCGATCGGAATGCCAATAAGCCGATACGACGTGGTGGCTCAGAACACGGTCCTCGCCTACGCCTATGCGCTGGCGCGAGCCGCCCAGGGCTCCGAGGAGTTGTCCCTGCTCGATTGGGGCGGGGCGCTCGGACACTACCAAGTGCTCGGCCGCCGGCTACTTCCAGAGGTCCGCCTGGACTACCACTGTCGCGAGCTGCCCGCGGTGTGCGCCGCCGGGCGCGCCGTAGTACCCGAAGCGACCTTCCACGACAGCGACGAGTGCCTCGAACGCCGCTACGACCTCGTGGTCGCGAGCAGCTCGCTCCAGTACGAGGAGGATTGGCGGGCTCTGCTGCATAAGCTCGCCGGAGCCTCGCGCGGCTGGCTATTCCTCACCCGCGTGGCGATTGCGCGACAAGGGCGGAGCTTCGTGGTGCTGCAGCGCGCCCACGCATACGGCTACGCGACCGAATACATCGGCTGGGTGCTGGGCCGCGATGAGCTGTTGGCTGCCGCGCTCGGCGCCGGCCTCGAGCTGGAGCGCGAATTTGTGCTGCAACCGGGTTGGCTGATCGCCGGCGCTCCGGACGAGATCTCCCACGCCGGCTTTCTGTTCCGTGCGCCTCGGCAGGCGTGATGCCCAGCCACACCGCCCAGCCACCGTCCGCGAGCCGCTGCCGGGTCATTTCGCTCGGACGGGTGGACGAGTCGCGCGGCTCGCTGTGTGTGGCCGAGGTCGGTCAGCACATCTCGTTCGAGATTCAGCGCGTGTACTGGGTCTTCGCCGTTCCCGGCGAAGCCGAGCGCGCCCATCACACCCACCGCGAGCAGCATGAGGTCCTGATCGCGGCCCAGGGGGCGTTCACCGTTCATTGCGAGGAGGCGGCCGAGCTCAGAAGCGTCTACGTGCTCGACTCGCCCGACATCGGCCTGCTGCTGCCGCCGATGGTGTTCCACCACCTCGACGGCTTCTCCCCCGACGCCGTGTGCCTGGTGCTCGCCTCGGGCCCTTACGACCGGGACGAGTACGTGTACGACTACGACGAGTTCCGCAAGCTCGTGCGCCGGCGGTGACGGGCACCCCGTTCCTCGACCTCGCCGCGGCGCACTCCGAGCTGGCGGGTGAGCTCGAGCAGGCCACCCAGCGCGTATTGAGATCTGGCCGGTACCTCAGGGGGCCCGAGGTCGAGCGCTTCGAGTGACAGTTCGCCGATTACTGTGGTGTGGCCGGCGCGGTAGGGGTCGGTAACGGCCTCGAGGCACTGCTGATCACGCTGCGCGCGATGGACATCGGAGGCGGTGACGAGGTGATCGTCTCAGCCCACACGTCGATCGCGACTTGGCTGGCGATCACCCACGCCGGCGCAAAGCCGGTGCCGGTCGAGCCGGATGCTCGTACGATGCTGATCGACCCGGCACGCATCGAGGAGCTGATCGGCCCCCGGACCGCGGCGATCCTCCCCGTCCATCTCTATGGAATGCCCGCCGAAATGGACGCGGTTTCGGCGATTGCGCGCAAGCACCGGCTGCGAGTGATCGAGGACGCCTCGCAAGCCCACGGCGCCCGCCTGGGTGAGCGCCGCGTCGGATCGCTTTCCGACGCCGCGGCTTTCAGTCTGTATCCAACCAAGAACCTGGGCGCCGCCGGCGACGCCGGCATCGTCGTCTCAGACGACGCCGAGCTGCTCGTGCGGGTGCGAATGCTCGCCAACTACGGTGAGCGGGATCGGCATCAGAACGAGCTGCGCGGGTATAACAGCCGGCTCGACGAGCTACAGGCTGCGCTGCTGGCGGTCAAGCTGAAGCGCCTGGATGATTGGAACGCGCGGAGGCGAGCCCGCGCCGAGCAGTACCTCCACGAGCTCGAGCACTGCGCCGGACTGAAGCTGCCGAGCGTGACCGACGGTGCGGTGCCCGTGTGGCACCAGTTCGTGATCCGGGCGGACGCGCGGAACGCGCTCCGGGAGGATCTACGCCGCCTCGGCGTCCAGACCCTCGTCCACTACCCGATCTCGCCCCATCGCTCGGTTGCTTATGCGCCGGACTACCCGGATCCACTGCCCATCACCGAGCAGTTGACGAGGTCGGTAGTGAGCCTCCCGATCTCACCGCACCTGAGCGAGGAGGGGTGCGCCGGCGTGTGCGATGCCCTGATCCGGAGCGTCGCTGCCCACCGGAGCACATAGTCAGCGGACCGAAAACCCGGTCACGCCCTCGGGCGGCTCTTCGGTGACCTCGGTTCGCGCCACCTGGGCCCGCGGCGGACCCCTCTCGCCGAACCGCAGGATTTCCTGCACGGCGTCGGGCGGACCCTCGAGTACCGCTTCCACCGTTCCGTCCGGACGGTTGCGAACCCAGCCGGCAATGCCGATATCCCGGGCGCGCTGGCGGATCGAGTCGCGGAAGAAGACGCCCTGGACGCGTCCGTGGATGACTACCCGGCGGCGGATCCGATCGTGGCCCATAGTCGGCGATTCTGTCTGATTGCGGCGATTCCGTCCGCACCGCGCGCGATGCTGAGGAGCCCATGGAGGTCCTCCTGCTACTGCTCGGATTGGTGATCGGCGCCGCGGTCGTGGCGCTGGCGCTGCGCCCACGCCTGCGGACGTTGACGCTCGAGGCCCAGCGGGTGATCGGTCTGGAGCGCGATCTCGCCCGCGCGCACTCCGATCTCGGCCACGAACGCGCACGCGCGGAGGAGCGGGTGGCCACGCTGACCGACGCGCAGGAACGCCTCTCGGACACGTTCAAGGCGCTCAGCGCCGAGGCGCTGCAATCCAGCGTGGGCCAGCTGACCGAGTTTGCGAAAGCGCAGCTGCAGACCTCCCAGGTGCAGGCCACCAGCGACCTGGACAAGCGCCAGCAGGCGGTCGAGCAGTTGGTCGCGCCGCTGCGGGAGCAACTCGGCCGGGTCGACGCCCAGCTGTTGTCGCTCGATCGCGAGCGGCGCGAGTCGCGGGGCCGCCTGGACATGCAACTGCGGAGCCTGAGCGAGACCAACGAGCGCCTGCGCAACGAGACCGGCGCGCTGGTCACCGCGCTGCGCAAGCCCAACGCTCGTGGCCAGTGGGGCCAGATGCAGCTGCGCAAGGTCGTCGAGTTGGCCGGAATGCTCAAGCACTGCGACTTCGTCGAGCAGTCCTCGCTGGCCTCGGACGAGTCATCGCTGCGGCCCGACGTGATCGTCAACCTGCCCGGCGGTAAGCACGTGGTGATCGACGCCAAGGCTCCGCTGCAGGGCGTCCTCGACGCCTACGAGGCCCGCGACGAGCCGGAGCGCGAGCGCCACCTGCGCGACCACGCCCGGCTGCTGCGCAAGCACGTCAAGTCGCTGGCCGACAAGGGGTACTGGTCCGGCCTGGACTCCGCTCCTGACTTTGTCGTGCTGTTCCTACCGGGCGAGCACCTATACGGGGCGGCGCTGGAGGTCGACCCGACGCTGATCGAGGACGCGATGGCCCGGCGCGTACTGATCGCTACGCCGACGACGCTGATCGCCATGATGCAGGCCGTCTCCTACGGCTGGCAGCAGGAGCGCGTGGCGGAGTCGGCTCAGGCGGTGTCCGAGCTGGGCCGCGAGCTCCATTCGCGGCTGGTCAAGCTCTCGACGCTGCTGTCGACCCTGGGCACCCGCCTGAACGGCACCGTGCGGGCGTTCAACGAGACGGTGGGCTCCTACGAGGCCCGAGTGCTGCCGGGGGCCCGGCGCTTCGCCGATCACGGTGCGGTGGCCGAGGGGCGCGAGCTCCCGCAGCTCGATCACGTGACGACCAGCGCGCGCGGCGTGCACGTGATGGAGGCGCAGGCCGGCGAGGTGGCCGAGCTCGAGGAGGTCCGCCAGCTCCGTCTGCGCGCCGCCGAATAGGCGACGCGCGCCTACGCGACCCGCCGTTCGTCCCACCAGCGCTGCAGATCCTCGCGCTGGTGCTCCAGTGGATCGGCCGACGGCTTGGCCCGCTTGACGAAGGCGAGCGCGTCCTCGATGTCGAGGCCCTTGCGCACCGCGACCACGCCGGCGGCGACCGCCGCGGATCGCTGCCATCCCGCGCGGCAGTGGACGTAGGTCCGGGCGCCATCGTCGAGCCAGCCCGTGACCGTCGACACCGCCGTCTCGAGCTCTTCCGCGGGGAGGCCGGCGTAGTCGGTGAGCGAGATGCGTTGCTCCTCGATCCCGGCGGCACGCAACGCCCCGTCCACGACGGCCCGCTCTCCGGGTCGGTACTCCTCGTCTTCGACCAGGTTCAGGATCCGCTTGACCCCCAGCCAATCGAGCATCGCGATGTCGTCGGAGTCGGTGGGATAGGCGCCGATCATCAGCTCATCGAGAATCTCGGCGAATCCGTAGGTGCGGAACCAGGTCGACACGGCGCACATGATGGCTCAGGGCGCCGCCG
>JALYXK010000039.1 GCA_030947145.1 Actinomycetota bacterium | reverse complement strand
CTGTTTACCTTGATATTCGAGGAGGTCCATGGAGCGCAGCACTCTATTGGATCGGCTCCCGTGGCATTATGGCCGCCTGATGGCCATACCGAAACAAGTTTCGTTCGTAACCTTCGACGTCTACGGCACCCTGATCGACTGGGAGACCGGCGCCTACGACGCCTTCCGCAGAGAGGCCGAGCGCGACGGCTTCACGATCGAGCGCGAAGAGCTGATCCCGCTCTTTCACGAGATCCAGCAGCAGATCGAGGCCGGCTCCTACGAGCTCTACGCCGAGGTCCTGCGTCGCACCGCGGTGCAGATCGCCAAGCAGCTCGGCTGGCCGCTGGAGCCCTCGCGGTCCGGGTTCCTACCCGAGTCGGTGCAGCGCTGGCTGCCGTTCAAGGAGACCAACTCCGTCCTGACCAAGATCGCCAAGAAGCACAAGGTGGGGCTGATCTCCAACATCGACGACAAGCTGCTGGGCCAGACCCGGCGCCACATCCCGCTGGACTTCGATCTGGTGGTGACCGCCCAGCAGGTTCGATCCTACAAGCCCGATCCGGCCCATTTCACCGAATGCGAGCGGCGGATCGGCGGCAAGAAGGGCTGGGTCCACGTCGCGGCGAGCTACTACCACGACGTCGATCCGTGCATCAAGAAGAAGATCCCGGTGATCTGGGTCAACCGTACGGGCCAGGAGCTCGAGAGCGGCCAGAAGAAGCCCGACGCCGAGGTCAAGACGCTGCGCGAGGCGGCGAAGCTGCTCGAAATCGGGTAGCCGACGCCGCCCGAGCGGCCGGGCCCGCTCATCATGCGCGCTTTAGCCGTTGACACCGACGTGATCGTGTTCGTGAGCCGGGTCTGGCAGACGACCTGCACGGCCCTGCGCGTCGGCGACGAGGGCTTCCTGATCGACTCCCCGGTGTACCCGGATGAGCTCGAGGCGCTCCCGGCCGTGCTCGAGCAGGCCCGGTTTCCGGTCTCGGGGCTCCTGGCCACCCACGCCGACTGGGATCACCTGCTCGCCCGGCTGGTCTTCCCGGAGGCGTCGCTCGGCTGCGGCGAGGCCACGGGGCGGCGGCTGGCCGCCGAACCGGGCGCGGCCCAGCGCTCGCTGCGCGCCTTCGACGAGGAGCACTACGTCGAGGGACGGCGGCCGCTCGCGCTGGCCGGCGTGCAGTCCCTGCCCGTGCCCGGCCACCTGGCGCTCGGCCCCGAGCACGAGCTCGAGCTCCATCCCGCGTCCGGGCACACCGCCGATGGCACCGTCTTCTGGATCCCCTGGACGCGGGTGCTGGTCTGCGGCGACTACCTCTCGCCGGTGGAGATCCCGATGCTCTCGCCCGGCGGCTCGCTCGAGGCCTATCTGGATACGCTCGAGCGGCTGCGTCCCCTGGTCGCCGCGGCGGGCACCGTCGTGCCCGGCCACGGCGCGCCGCAGCCGAGCGCGGAGGCCACGCGCGTGCTCGATGAGGACCTCGCCTATCTGCAGGCCCTGAACGCGCAGGGCGACGCGCCGCTGCCCGCGGGTCGCAAGAGCCCCGCGCAGCGCAAGATCCACGCCGAGAACGCGGACCGCGTCGGATCCGCCTGAGCCCGTCGGAGAGGGCGAACCGCCTCCTCCGACACACTGGCGGGATGCGAAGCCGGCGCGCTCTGACCATCGCCCTGGCCCTGTTGGCCGCCGGGTGTGGCGGTTCGCCGCACCGCCCGGCGCCGGCGCCGCGGACCAGCACCACCGCGGCGGGGACCGCCAGCACCGCGGCGGGGACCGGTAGCACTGCGACGGGGTCCGCTGCTCCGCTGCCCCGGCGCCCGGTGAAGCTGATCGCGATCCTCCCCGCCGCTCACCGAGCCGGGCGGTTCGGCTGGCGCGAGGCCGCCGCCGTGCGCGGCGCTGCGGCGATCTGGATCACCCGCGTGGCCGCCTTCCGGGAGCCCGCGTACACGGTCACGCTGCTGCGCCTGAACCAGCGGTTGGCCACGCTGGCCCTACACGCCGGGTCCAAGCAGCCCGGAGGGAGTGGCTGGCGCTACGGGCCCACGGTCGGCGCCGGGGAGCGGCACCGGCTGCTCGCCGCCTTCAACAGCGCCTTCGAGGAGTCCTATGGAGCCGGCGGGTTCGCCCAGGGCGGCCGGGTGGGCTGGCCGCTGCGCCGCGGCCGGGCCTCGGTCGTCGTCTACCGCGACGGCGCGGCCGACATCGGGTCCTGGCGCCAGGGAGTTCCCGCTCGCGGCCGCCCGGTGGCGGCGGTCCGCCAGAACCTCCAGCTGCTGATCGACCACGGCCGGATCGCGGGCAACGTCGACACCTGCATCCGGCCCTGCTGGGGCGATCCGCTGCACGAGCAGCCGGTTGTGGCCCGCTCGGGGCTGGGCGTGACCGCCGGAGGGGAGCTGCTGTGGGCGGCCGGTCCCGAGCTCTCGGTCCGCGCCCTGGCGCAGGCACTCGCCTCCCACGGCGCGGTCCGGGCGATGGAGCTGGACATCAACCCGGCCTGGGTGGCCGGCTATCTGTACGCCCACCGGCGGCGGCCTCCCAGGGTCAGTCCGGTGGCGCTGATGCCCGGTCAGGCCGACGTGGACGCGGCGTTCCTGGGGGCCTATTACCGCGACTTCTTCACGGTGCTGGCGCGGTGATCAGCTCTCCGCCTCGGCCGAGGTGATGACCGCGATGGTGTCGCCGGTGGCGATGGCGGCCCCGACGGCGATCGGCAGCTCGGAGACCTTGCCGGCCTTGTGCGCGGTGATCTCGTTCTCCATCTTCATCGCCTCGATCACCGCGATCAGCGCGCCCTCCTCGACGCTGGCGCCCGACTCGACGGCGACCTTCAACACCGTGCCCTGAATCGGCGAGGCCAGGGTGTCGCCCCCACCGCCGCCACCGGCGGCCGCGCGCTCACTGCGCCGCGGGGGACGGCGACCGGCCGCGGCCGGGGCCGTCCCGTTGGTGCCGGCGCCGGCCCCGCCGCCGAACGGCGGGCCGATCACCTTGACGTCGAATCGCTTGCCCGAGACCTCGACGATATAGGCCTGCTCGACCTTCGGCTCTCCCTCCTGGTCCTCCTTGCCGTCCTGGTCGGGCTCGGGCTTGGGGAAGGCCAGCTGCTTCAGCCACTTCTTGTCCTCGATCAGGTCGCGACAGGTCTCGGCCTTGGCCCACTGCTCGCTCCGCATGATCGCCGTGTGGAAGGGCATCAGCGTCTTCAGACCACCGATCTCGTACTCCCCCAGCGCGCGCAGCATCCGCGCGGTGGCCTGCTCCCGATCGACGTCCCAGACGATCAGCTTGGCGACCATGGGGTCGTACATGGGAGAAATCACCGACCCGGCCAGGCAACCCGAGTCGACGCGCACACCGGGCCCGGAGGGCTCGATGTAGGTGGTGATCGATCCCGGCGCCGGCGCGAAGTTCTTCGACGCGTCCTCGGCGTTGATCCGGCACTCGATCGCGTGGCCACGGAGCACGACGTCGTCCTGGGAGATCGACAGCCGCTCGCCGGCGGCGACCTTGAT
>JALYXK010000017.1 GCA_030947145.1 Actinomycetota bacterium | reverse complement strand
GAGCCGTTAATTCGTTCGCAGTATCGTTTGATGGAGTCGAGGATCTGTTCGGCGGTCTTGGTCCACACGTAGGGGCGGGGGTTCTCGTTCCAGGTGTTGATCCATCGACGGATGTCGGCGTTGAGCTGGCGGACGGATGCGTGCGCGCCGCGGCGCAGGAGCTTGGTGGTCAGCTCGGAGAACCAGCGCTCGACGAGGTTGATCCAGCTGCTGGATGTGGGCGTGAAGTGCAGGACGAACCGGGGGTGCTGCGCGAGCCAGCGTCGGACCTTGGGAGTCTTGTGGCTGGAGGCGTTGTCCAAGACGAGGTGCACGCCGAGGTGCGCGGGGATGGCGGCGTCGATGGTCTTGAGGAACTTCAGGAACTCGATCGCCCGGTGGCGCTGGTGCAGTTGGCCGATGACCTCGCCGGACTGGAGGTTCAGCGCGGCGTAGAGGCTGGTCGTGCCGTTGCGCTCGTAATCATGCGTGGCCCGCTCGGGGGTGCCCGGGAGCATCGGCAATGTCGGCGCGGTCCGGTCCAGCGCTTGGATCTGCGATTTTTCGTCCACGGCCAGCACCACGGCCCGTTCGGGCGGGTTCAAGTACAGGCCGCAGATGTCGTGGACCTTCTCGATGAACTGCGGGTCCTGGGACAGCTTCCAGGTCTCCTGGCGGTGGGGTTGCAGCCCGTAGGCGTGCCAGATCCGCACGACCGCGTTCTGCGTCACCCCGGTCTCGACCGCCATCGACCGCGTCGACCAGTGCATCGCGTTCTTCGGCTTGGACTCCAGCGTAGTGATGATCACCCGCTCGACCTGCTCATCAGTGATCGTCCGCGGCCGGCCCGGCCGCGGCTCATCCAGCAACCCCTCAAGACGACGCTCGGCGAACCGGTTGCGCCATTTCGTCACCGTCGGACGCGAGATCCCCTCAAGCTCGGCGATCTCGGCGTTGGTCAACTGGCCCGCCGCGGCGAGCACGATCCTGGCGCGCAACGCGAGCGCCTGAGCGGTCTTCCGGCGCGCGGTCCAGGACTCCAGCACCACACGCTCTTCATCGGTCAGTGTGATCTCAACAGCAGTAGGAGCAGGCATAGCCCGCTCCCTACCCTAACCGCAAACGAATTAAACACTCAAGACACTAGCTGCGCTCATTGGTTCGTCAGGCCGTTCCACACCCAGTCTTGCCAGCTGCCCGAGTCGGATGCCCCCACAAGCAAGGATCGCCCGAACGCCGGATCCGTCACCCCCCAGTAGCTGCCCGCCGCGGGGCTAAACCCGGCTGCGTCGATCCACCTGGGCCGGGGATCGCACAGGGCGACGTCGCATTCGGTACCGGCGCCGGGTCGGGGCACAGTCGCGAGTGGATCGGCTCGAAGCCCGTGCTGTCCGAGGAGCCCGGCGTGAAATCGAAGAGCCAGGTGTCGGTCGCGCGCCTCCCCCCAACGAAGCCGCCGAACAGGACCATGACATCGCGCGCGGAATCAGAGGCGAAAGCAGCGTAGTCGCGCGCCTCGGGTCGTTGACCCGGAGGAATGTCCTGGTCCACTTTGTTCCATCCGTTCGGAGAGTACGTAGGTCGTCGAATAGGCGACGTTGCCCGCCTGGCTGGGCATCGGCGAGCCGCCAAATAGCACGAGCTGTGAAGTGACGGGGTCGTACGCCAGACTCGCCGCTCGCGGGGTACCCGAGATCCGGCCCGTGGCCATCGAGCTCCACGAGTTGCCGTCCCACTCGTAGGTCTCAGCCGCCTGGTCTTGACCCCCGACGAAAACGACGTGGCCGCGCGATGGGTGTCGTGAGCCATGCCCACAGGCGCCACGCCGCTCAAGTCAGCGCCCTGTCCGTGCCACCCCGTCGCGTCGCGCATGTAGGTGGAGAGTGCACACCGAAGAGAGGCCTCAACGTCGTCACGCCGCCGACCACGTCGGGACCAGTCGCAGGAGGCTCGTTCACGCCAAGCGAAACCGTGCTGAACCTGCTTTCGCGGATGCCCGCGCCGCAGCCACCGCTCGTTCCCCCGTGCACGATCGGTGCGTTCCTCGAGGAGATCCGCGTAGCAGCGACCGCGACCGACGGTTGGAGCCAGCTCAGCGGCTACGACGCTCCGACTCGCGCGCGTTCACGCTCGCACCGCACTAGGGCGTGGGAGGAGGCCGCTGCTTCCACGCCGGCGGGCGCAGCGGCCTTCGTGAGGCTCGCGCACTGCGAGAAGCTCGAACTCTCCCGGAGAGCGCGCTGCCGTCAGCTGCTCGAGCCGCTGCGGAACTCGCGCGCCCGCTCGTCGGCCCACTCGCGGAGACTCTTGGCGGCGAGCTTCTGCGGTCCCCAGTTCTTGTCCTGCGTCTTACCGTTCTGCACGAAGCGCTGCCACAGGTCGCCGGTGCCCGGGTCGAGGAAGGTGATGTAGCCGCCGTCGGCCACCTCGAGCGGCTCCGTGAGGCTGCCCAGGTGCGAGTAGCCCGAGACCGCACGCGGGGAGGAACGGTAAAAGGCGGGCACGAGGAAGTCGCTGACCTTGACGCCGCCGACCTCGTAGCTGAAGGCCTCGCACGGGTCGGCGAGCTCGACCAGGTACCGGACGCGCGCGCTGTTCCCGCTCCAGTTCTTGAGAGCCGCCGCGGTGTGGAGCCGGTTGCCCCAGGGGTCGCCGAGCATCTCCAGCAGCTCATGGCTCGCGGTCACGGTCCAGTCGCCGGTCTGCAGGTCCACCTTCGCGAATGGCTGGTGATGCTCGTCGGCGTGGTAGCCGGCGGCGCCGGGCTGGTCCAGACCGTCCTGGAGATGAATCGCCCAGGTGCCGGCCGGGGCGGTCGGGTAGGCGCCCACGGTCGCCAGCACCTTCCACGCGGGCACGAAGTCGGCCTGGACCTGCTCGTTCAATGCACCCGCGACCGCGGCTAGCTCGCCCGCATCGATCGTGTTGCTGTCGTCGACGAGCGCGACGTGAACCGGGATTGCAGCAGTACTCACGAAAACCCCCTTTTGCGCTGGACGCTGTACCGGCGCCCCCAACCTAGCTCGGCTGCCGGCCCCCAGGGGTAAACATCTGTCACATCGGGCGCCCAGACTGCCGTCCCTCCCGCCCGCGCAGTGCGCGGTCGACCGCGTGGACGATCTGATGCGGGCCGGGTCGGCGACGCCGCGAAAGAGAAGTCCGCTTGGCCTCGGCTCGGCTGATCTCGGCGCGGTCAGCGACGGCGCTCGCGAACTGTGTCTGGGTCAGCGGCAACGGAACTCCTCACTCGAACGATGCGGATACCCAGGGCGTATTGAGCGCGGCGGACCACGCCTGCAGCGAGACCACCAGGTCAAGCTCTCCGGCAATGCTGTGCCGTGTTCGCAGCGGGTTCGATTTTGAGACGACCTGGCGCGCCGCGGCCCGAACCCCGGATGCGACGACGCTCGTCGAGCGCGCAGCGGGCGGCGGGCGGCGACGGCGGGCGGCGACCACATTCGCGTGGGTCGGGGCTGTCGCATACGCTTGAGCGGTGACGGGGTACCGATCCCATCTCACGCGACTCGACCGCTTGCGCCATCTCGCCTGGCAGGAGGCAAAGCGGCTCCGATCAACGGCCGTCGGTCCGGAGGAAGTTCTCCTAGCGATTCTCCACCCGACGCAGAAGACTCGATCGCCGCCCGGGTGCTGGGCGAGTGTGGCATCGACCGCGATGGGTTCACTCGGCTCGTCGAGCGCCATGTGAGCGAGAAGGAGATTGAGGGCGGTCCGCATCTCAATCCGGCTTGCTACATGCTCATGAGCGTGGCCGAGGGCATGGCTGCGGGTCTCGGAGCTTTTGAGGTGACCGCTGAACATGTGCTGCTTGGCTATCTCTGGAACCCCGGTTCCGAGTGGCAGCTCGAGCACCTCGGCTCCCGCAGGCAGCAGCGAGTCCGGACGCGGCTGGCAGATCTCGGCGTATCTCTGCCGCAGGCCGAGCTTCCCGCGACGGACCCTCGCCGGTGGGGACCGAAGGTTGATGTTTCGCTCGACGAGCTATGGGTTCTCCTCCGAGAGCTGCCCTACGTATTACCCCCAGACGCCCAGTTGGCCTTCAACCACGACTGGAAGAAGGGCTGGATCAGCGCGACCGAGGGTGTCGATCTCGCGGTCTACATCCCGCTTGCGCAAGAACGCCATCGACGCATGAACCTGCCGCCCGACGGACACGAAGCCTGACGGCCACCGCTTCGACGTCCGTTCCACGTCGGCAACCAGCACGAGCCCCTCTGCGAACGCAGACTACGGACCGGCAATCGCGGAGTGAAAGCGAGGTTCCGCGCCCGTGTTGCCGTCGGGCCGCACGGCGTCCGCTGCCGTTCCCACTGCGAAGCGCGACGCGGGCGCTAGTGGACGTCCCCGCAAGTACGGTTAGGCCGCATTGGGGAGTTGGTCGTGGTGTTTGATGCGCTCAAGGAGTCGGTTGAGGTCGCGGCGGGTGTAGCGCCAGCCGATCGGGGTGGCGTCGCGCTGCCAGTCGACCTGGAAGTTCGCGATCCGGTTCTCGAGCTCGCTCAGGCTGGCGAAGTGGCGCGGGGTGAGTGCTTTGCGTTGCAGGATCGAGAAGTAGATCTCGAGCTGGTTCAGCCACGACGCATGCACGGGCAGGTGCAAGAGCACGAGGTTGGGGCAGGCGCCTTGGAGGCGATCGATCGAGCGCTGGCCGCAGTGGCTGGAGCCGTTGTCGACGATCCAGAACACGCGCTGCGCAGACGCGTAGGGCTCGCTGATCATGACCTGCTTGACCAGCCGCTCGAACGGCTCGATCCCGGTCTTTGGTTCGCAGCGGTCAAACAGCCCGCGCTGGGGGTCGTGAGCATCCAGCGCGGCCATGTAGGCCATCGTTCCCAGCCGCGTGTACTCGAATTCTCTGAGCCCGGGCGGCCCGAGGCGGGAGCGACGAGCTGGTGACGGGCGAGCAGCGCTTGGAGCTGGCTCTTCTCATCGGCCGAGATCACGTAGTCGCCGGGATGCTAGGAGCGCCACGCCCACGGGCGGATCGCGTCCTGGGCCAGATATCGCCACACCGTCTGGCCGGCGATCGAGCACACGATCCCGCGCTGGACGCCCTGCTGGGCCAGCTCAGCCGCCGACCAGCGCGATAGCGGCCGACCCGACTGCGCCGGCAACTCGCACGCCAGCGCCTTGATCTCGGCGACCTGAGCGGGGGGAAACGATCGCGGACGCCCCGGCCGCGGCTTCTCATCCAAGCCCGGGATGCCCTCCTCGCAATATCGTCGTCGCCACTTCCCGACCGACTTCTCGGTGCAGTCAAGTCGCCGGGCGATCTCGGCGTTGGAGTGCCCATCACTGACCAGCAGCAGGATCTTGGCGCGCAGCACCTCCCGGTGCGACCGGGTGTACTGCCCCGCGCGGCGACGAAGCTCACGCTCCTCCGCCTCGCTCAGCCCGATCCGGTACTTGCTGGCCACTACCAACAAGATTCGCCATCGCTATGACTCCTTCAACCAACCCGGAGCGTATTTCCGGGAACGCCCACTAGACGCCTTCCGGACGTTTCAAGCGCGCGGTGTACGACCCGCGACAATCTCGGGCGCCGAGCCGGCTGTCCGCTCATCCTCCCGCGAATGAGACGGACCAGCAGGCAACGTCGAGGCCTCCGCCCGGTCAAGCTCGAGGCGGTCAGCGGTCGCGGATCGGATCTCGACGCGCTGGCAGCGCCCGCTGTCATGCGACCGTCGTTCTACAACGGGCATGCCGGCGCTAGCCCCGAGCGTCAGCAGCCGCCCTGCCGGCGGAGCCGGCCTCGGTAGATCTGCATGTCGGCGTGGATGAAGTCGCCGTGCGTCTGAGTGCGAAGAGCCGGCACGTCCTCGTGGTGGAACGGACTCGAGAGGCTTTCGTTGTGTCCGATGATGTTCTTGATCTTGATGTTGAAGCGACATCGCAGCCAGCGAACGAGCCGCAAGCTGGAGCGCATTTGGCGAGCATCGCCGAGCACCTGCGCGTCGCTGAAGCCGACGTGCTCGATCCCGATCGCAGTCCAGTTCAGGCCGACCGTGTGCCGGCACATCGTTCCGGTGGAGACCAGCTGGTGGATGGTGCCGTCGGTGTCGATCACGAAGTGCGCACACAGGCCCGGGAGTTCGTGGAGCTCGACGTCGGGAGTGTCAGTCGCGAACGTGTTGTACGTGGACTGGTAGCTGCCGTCGGTGTAGTGGATCACGATCATCTTCGGGTTGACCAGCCGCCAGGTTGGCTTCATGAAGCTGCCGTAGTGCCGGCGTACATACGCGACCATCTCCTTCTTGCGGGTCGCGCCGAACGGAATCGGGGCCCACCGGATCGCAGGCCGGGGTGGCAGGGGATGGGTGTGCTTGCCGCCGGTCGTGCCGGGGCGAGCGCCGGAGATCGTCGGGTGAGCGGAATGGTCGGTAGCCGCCCCGGCCATCTCGGACGCGTCCACGACGCCGAAGATCGCGGCGATCGCTGCAGCGGTCTGAAGCATCGATCTCATCCGGATCCGCATCTCTCAAGTTGGTCGACGCTCGCTGGCCATCGCACGGGCTGCGATTTCGGTTGGAGCAGCCGAGCTGCGTCTTGCGCGTGAGGGTACCGGGCTCAGCGCGACGGCAGCGATCGGAGCGAGAAGTTCGATTGGGCCCGGTGTGGCGGCCAGCTGGTGGCGGGAGCCGATGACCAGGAAGGACGGTCCGTAGGATGCAGTTGCAGATGGCGCGCGGGCAGATATTTCGCATAGGGCAGATCGGGCTCACCGCGGTAGTCTGCTGACCGGACCCCGTTCATCGACTCCACCATCCTCACCCCCGACCAGGAGGTAGTTGCGGCCTAAAGTAAATGTAGTCACACACCGCGGAAGCTATGCCCGACAAATTTCCCCGGCAGATGGGACCCCGTCGAAGGTCATCCTCAGCCCCCCGCGGATCACCTCGTCGCGGAAACGCAGCCGCTCGAAGCAACCCCGGTCTGGGCGAGAGACCCGCTTGCAGGGCTCCGGTGGTCACGGGCTCTCCGAGGCCACCAGCTCGGTTGGGGGTTCGCGCTACGGGATAACGCACGCATGGTCAATGGCGCGTCCCCCGTAACCACTCACGACCGTCGCAGCAGCTCGGTGGGTTGCGGCCAGGTGTAGCGCAGCGCTGCGGGCAAGCCGGTGATGCGGGTAGCGATGCCGCCGGGCGCGTCGATCATGCGCCGCCCGGCGCACGCTCTGCCCTGGGCCTCATAGAAGGCTTGCGCGTCGCGATTCTGCTCGAGGACCCACAGGTACAGCCCAGCGGCTTCCGGCCGTTCAACGACGGCCTCGACCGTCAATGCCAGCAGCCGCGCGCCGACGCCACGCCGTTGGTGTCCGCGGCGACGTGCAGGTTGTCGAGCAGCGCACCCCACCTCGAGTCGTCCTCGAGGAAGATGTTGGCGAAACCGACCAGGCCCTCGTTCTCGGCGAGGATCGTGTAACGCTGGGCATCGGCCTCGCGAAGCCGGTCGGTCCACACCGCGAACCGGTCGGCGAGGACGTCACCGTCCAGAAAGGCGTCGGAGTAGGCGCCGCCGTAGTTCGGCGCCAGCTGTCGGCGTGAAGCTCGGCCACGGCTCGGGCATCGTCGACGCCGGCGACGCGAAACTGCAGATCTTCGAGGGGTGCCACTGGATCCTCCTTCATCGATCCTGGCATTGGCACCGCACCGAAGCCGGATGCCGGACCGTCAACGGGCCAGGTCCCTCGGGTCGCTCTGGATGAATCGAGCGCATCGTACCGCCCTGACGAGGTCATCGCCGTTCGCGGATCCCGCTACAGAACGAAAGGAGCGCGGACCCGCTCTTGAACTCCGGCGGGCATCTCGGCGCAGCTGATGTCGGTCTCGGTTTGCGCGGACAACAAGACCGGCCAAGAGTTCGCTTCGATCATCGACCGATAGTCGTGAGTTGTTCAGTGCCTGAGGCCGGCGCTGGCGGGGAGCATCGGTGGGCGGTGGGCGTGGGTGGTCTCGATGATCTCGCTGGTGTCGATCCCTTGGAGATAGGTGCTGGTGATGCCGAGGTGCGCGTCTCACCGAGCTTGACAGGCTCCGGCCTGGCGATGCGGAGGAGCGCCTACGCAGTCGAGTATTACGCCGTCGACAGGAGACCTGCTCGGGAGTGCGCTGAGCAGCTGGTTGTACCTCTCGCGCGCCCTCCCTTGCGCGGCGAGAGGCCCTTGCGCAGCCTGATCGTCCTCCTCGCTGTTCTCACGCGATGGGCCGCGACAGCGTTTGATGCAGCCGCGGGGTAGCCCAGTCCTCGGGACGAGTCTTTTCGATCTTTAGGTGGGCGCCGCGGCCGGTCAGGTCCAGACTGGCGATCTGGTTATCGAAAGTCGGTTCCCCGGTGAACTCCCAGCGCACTGCGGCCGGCCTGACGCCGGCGCTGCGTGCGAGCAGCCGGGCGACCGTGGCGGCGCTGCGAGACAGCGCTGCTCGCAACGCGCGACGCTCGGACCGGTCCAGCGGGTTGCGAATCGGGGAGCAGACCGCTTGCACGACGGCGCTCTCGATCGGCGCGCGCCCGGGGAAGGAGGCC
>JALYXK010000435.1 GCA_030947145.1 Actinomycetota bacterium | reverse complement strand
CCCCGGCGGCGAGCCAGCCCGCGACCGCGCGCCGGCCGGCCGACCCGAGGCGCCGGTCGCGGAGGGCCAGGCCCAACCCAACTGCCGCCGCGACGGCCACCGGCCAGGGCAAGATCCTGGCGCCTCGATAGAGGACGACGAACGGGTTGTGGGAGGCGCCGCCGGAGTTGAATACCGCGTCCTTGGCCCCGAAGAAATGCCCGGTGGCCACGTAGGGAGGCAGGAACCACAGCAGCGGCAGGAGCATCGCTCCGGCGACTTCCAGGCGCCGAGCTTGCGGGTCGGTCCTCCACAGCCACACGCCGTAGGCCACCAGGATGACCCCGCACTCGGGGCGCATCAGCGAGGCCAGCCAAAGCCAGACGAAGCTGGTACGCCACCGACCCGCCAGGTGGCGATCCAGTGAACCCAGTACCAGCGCCGTTGTGGCCGGCTCGATGTTGCCGGTGAGCATCAGGGCACCCCAGTCGCGAGACAGCAGGATCGCCACGACCGCGGTCACCCCCGCCACCGGCCCGGCCAGCATCGAGGCCAGCCGATAGGCCAGCAGCAGCGCGACCAGGCCGGCGGCGCAGGTCAGGATCAGCCACAGGCTCGGGGCAGCGCCACCGGTCAGGGCCAGGGGAGTGGTCAACAGCCACGGCAGGGGCTTCCAGGAGGGCGCCCCGCCGGTATCGAGTGCCCCATGGATGGTCAGCCGGCCCCAGTCGAGCCATCCATAGGGGTCAAACGAGGGCGTCAGGCGCAGGCCGAGTGTGGCCAGCGCGGCGATGGCGATGACCGCGGCCGACACCCACGGCGGCCGGTTCACGACAGCGGCGCGGCAAGGGTACGCGTGAGGAGCTTGTGCAGGTGGTCGCGTTGCCCGTCGCTGAGGGCCGCGAATGACTCGGCGACGACCTCCTCGGCGATCCGCTCACCGGCCTGCAGGGTTGCCTCTCCGGCGGCGGTGAGGCGGTGGCGGATGGCGCGGCCGGGTCCGGCCACGCGCTTGATCATGCCGCGCTGCACCAGCCGGTTGGCCAAGGCGCCCCACGACTGATCGGTCTGGAAGGTCATCACGGCCAGGGCGTGGCCCGAGGAATCCGGTCGCCGGCCGATCGCCCGTAGCGCGTCCCACTGGGCGAGCGTCGTGTCGATCCGTCGCAGGCGGGTGTCGAGCGCGCGGTGGTGGCGGTACTGAAGCCGCCTGACGTCCCGCGCGAGGTCCTGGAGAGCGACGGTCATGTCTCCGACGATACCGGGATTTGTTTAAGCTGGCATATATAATACCCCTGTTATAAGTATACTGATATGCGGAGTCCAGCTCGAATTTACCCGGACGCGCGCAAAGCGCTACGGCACCATCCAGGACAGCGCCCCGCTCGATTGCAGGAGGACGAGCACCGCGATGATCAGGACGAACAGGATGCTCCACCCGATCACCTTGCGGAAGATGTCGCCCTCCTGGCCCGCCATCCCCACCGCCGCCGCCCCGATCGCCAGGTTCTGGGGCGAGACCATCTTGCCCATCACGCCGCCGGAGCTGTTGGCGGCGGCCAGCAGTGTCGGCGACAGCTTGGCGTGATGGGCGGCCGCCACCTGGAGGGCGCCGAACAGCGAGTTCGACGACGTGTCCGAGCCCGTGACCGCCGTCCCGAACCAACCGACGATCGGCGAGAGGAAGGCGAAGAACCCGCCGGCGCCGGCCACCCACGTGCCCAGGGTGATCGTCATCCCGGCGAGGTTCATCACGTAGGCCAGCCCCAGCACCGAGCAGACGGTGATGATCGCGGCGACCAGCACCTTGAGCGTGCTGCCGTAGACGGCCAGCGCTCGGCGCGGAGCCACCCTTAGCGCCGCCGCAGTCAGCAGGCCGCACACGAACAGCTGGCTACCCGCCGCGGTCAGCCAGTTGAGCTTGAAGAGCTCGCTGGTCGGAGCCTTGCCCTTGGCGCTTAGCACGTGCAGGCCCGGCCAGCTGAAGGCGCTGGTCGCCTTGTCCAGCTGGAGCGCGACCGAGTGCAGGCTGCACACCCCGAGCACCACGATGATGATGATGTAGGGCACGAAGGCGCGGACCATCGTGCCGGTGCTCAGCGGCCGTCCCTCTTCGGCGGCCACCCGCCGCTCCAGCGCGGCGTCGGATCCGGCGGCGCCGGCGATGGCCGGACCTCCGGACTGCGCGACCGCGCTGTCCTCGTGAGCGCGGGGTGACCATACGCGCAGCAGCCCGACCAACGCAGCGGCCGAGCCGAGCGAGGCGACGATATCCGTGAGCTCGGTGGAGATGAAGTTGGACGTGGCGAACTGCAAGGCCGCGAACACCCCGCCGGCCAGCAACGCGGCCGGCCAGCTGTCGCGCAGCCCGCGGCGTCCGTCGACCATGAACACCAGCACGAACGGAGCCACGAAGGCCAGGAAGGGGACCTGACGGCCGACCATCTGGCTGAGCGCGTGCGTGGGCAGTCCGGTCACCTGGGCCAGGGTGATGATCGGAATGGCGATCGCCCCGAAGGCGACCGGGGCGGTATCGGCGATCAGCGCCACGGCCACCGCCTTGATCGGCTTGAACCCCAGCCCCACCAGGATCACCCCGCAGATCGCCACCGGCGTGCCGAAGCCGGCCAGGGCCTCGAGCAGGGCGCCGAAGCAGAAAGCGATCATGATCACCTGTACGCGCTGGTCGTTCGACACCGAGCTGAAGGCCCGGCGCAGAACCGCGAAATCTCCGGTTTCCACCGTCATGTTGAAGATCCACAGCGCGTTGATGACGATCCACATGATCGGGAAGAAGCCGAACGCTGCGCCCTCGGCGCCGGCGTCGAGCGCCTGACCGAGCGGCATGCTGTAGACGGCGATGGCCAGCACTATCGCCACGCCCAGAGAGATCAGCGAGGCCCACTGCGCCTTCATGCGCAGGCCGCCCAGCAGCACGAACAGCACCAGCAGCGGCAACACGGCGAAGATCGACGATGCGCCGAGCGAGTGCGAGACGGGATCCAGAACCTGCTTGTACAAGTCGACCTCCCTGGTGGTCCCGCCCAACGACGCGGGGCTTCTCCTCGGGACGGACAATTCCCGACCCGGCGAGCCCGTAAACCCTGGCGCTAACCGAGGTCAGGCCTCGACCTCGCGCCCGTCCCCGCCCCAGCGGACGTGGAACTTGCCCTCGCGGTCGACCCGCTGGTAGGTGTGCGCCCCGAACAGGTCGCGTAAGCCCTGGACCAGGCTGGCCGGACCGCGGGCGCGCCGGTAGCCGTCGTAGTAGGCCAGTGAGGACGAGAACGCCGGCGTCGGGATGCCCAACTCGGCGGCCTTGGCCACCACACGACGCCAGGGATCCTGCGCCTCCCCCAGCGCCTGGGCAAAAAAGTCGGCCAGCATCAGGTTGGCCAGCTTGGGCTCCTCGTCGTAGGCCTCGCGGATCCGATCCAGGAAGCGGGCCCGGATGATGCAGCCGCCCCGCCAGATCGTGGCCATCGAGCCCAGGTCCACGTTCCACCCCTCGTCGTCGGAGGCGGCGGCCATCTGGGCGAAGCCCTGCGCGTACGAGACGATCTTCGAGGCGTAGAGCGCGTGCTCGAGATCGGCGGCCAGCGGATGTCCTCCCGCCCCGGACGGGCTGGGGCCGGCCAGCCGCTCGGCGGCGGCTTCGCGCTGATCCTTCAGGGCGCTCAGTGACCGCGCGAACACGGCCTCGGTGATGCCGGTGAGCGGGACGCCGAGCTCGAGCGCGTTCTGGGCGGTCCAGCGGCCCGTGCCCTTCTGCTCGGCGGCATCGAGGATCACGTCGACCAGCGGCTGGCCCGTCGCCTCGTCGGTCTTGGAGAGGACACGGGCCGAGATCTCGATCAGGAACGACTCCAGCTCGGACTCGTTCCAGGACCGGAAGCGCTCCGCGATCTCCGGCACCTCGAGTCCGTCGCCGTGGCGCAACAGGTCATAGCTCTCCGCGATCAGCTGCATGTCGGCGTATTCGATCCCGTTGTGCACCATCTTCACGTAGTGACCGGCGCCGTCCGGACCCACATACGTGCAGCACGGCGTCCCATCGACCTCGGCGGCGATCGCCTCCAAGATCGGCTTGACCGATTCGTCGTAGGGCTCCGGATCGCCGCCGGGCATGATGCTCGGACCGTTCAGCGCTCCCTCCTCGCCGCCGGAGACCCCGACGCCGAGGAAGTGGATCTGCTGCTTGGCCAGCGTCGCGTGCCGACGCTGGGTATCGCGAAAGTTAGCGTTGCCGCCGTCGATCAACACGTCGCCTGTATCCAGGTGCGGCACGATCTCCTCGATCACCGCATCGGTTGCCGGGCCGGCCTGGACCATGCTCATCAGCACGCGCGGGCGCTCCAGCGCACCGACCCAGTCCTCCACGGACTCGTGGCCGCTCAGCGGTCCCTCGGAGCCGTGCTCCTCGATGAACGTCCGCATGCGGCTGGTGGTGCGATTGTGCACCGCGACCGGGATGTCGCGATGGGCGACATTCCGCGCCAGGTTCGCGCCCATCGTCGCCAGGCCGGTGAGGCCAAAGTGCCGTTCGGTGCTCATGCGGGCAATCTAGCCTGGATGCGAATAAGCTGCTGGCGCGCGGCTCACCCAGCGGCAGTCGGATAGCCGAGCTCTGATCGATATCTCAGGAGGCACTGTCATGCAGTTGGGAATGGTAGGACTCGGCAGGATGGGCGCCAACATGGTTCGACGTCTGATGCGAGCAGGACACGACTGCGTGGTCTACGACGTGAGGGAAGAGTCAGTCGCCGCGCTGGAGGGTGACGGCGCAGTGGGCGCGAGATCACTTCAGGAGTTCGTGGAGAAGCTGACGCCACCGCGAGCGACGTGGATTATGGTGCCGGCGGCCTTTGCCGATGAGACAATCGACGAGCTGGCCC
>JALYXK010000357.1 GCA_030947145.1 Actinomycetota bacterium | reverse complement strand
GGCCAGACCGCGGAGCGGGACTAGACGACGGCGCCGGCACGGCGCCCGAGCAACAGGTCGACGTAGCCGTCGGCGATCTGCTCGGCGCTGAGGCGCCCCCGCGGCCGGAACCACTGTGCGGTGTGGTTGACCATGCCGAGCAGCGCCCGGAGCGCCAGATCTCGGTCGGCGAATTCGAACAGCCCGGCCGCCTCGCCGCGGGCCAGCACGTCCCGCACCACCTCTTCGAACGCCTCGCGTTGGCGACGAACCCGGCGCCACTGCTGTCCCCGCTCGAGCACGACCCGCTCCTGCTGAAAGACGAGCATGTGGTCGCGGTTGTGCTCGACGTGCACCATCCACTCGCGCACGATCTCGCGTAGCTGGACGTCCGGCGCTTGGCCCGAGGCGACGACCACGCGCACCTGCGCGAGCAGCGGTTCCATCAGCTGGTCGCAGATCCTGACCAGCAGCCGGTCCTTGCTCCCGATGTAGTGGTAGAGCCCGCCGGCGGTGAGCCCGGTGGCGCTGACCAGGTCCTGCATCGAGGTGGCGTGGAAGCCCTGGGCGGCGAATACGCGCGCGGCCGTGGCCACGACCTCGTGCTGGCGCCGGTCGTACTTGGCGCGGAGGGCTGGGCGCAGGGGGGGAGCGGCGGGCACGTGAAACCGACGGTGTAAATCTTAGAACGAGCGCTCGAACTTCGAACGCCCATTCTATATACTCCGGCGGCGATGTTGTTCGACCTGGACGACGAGACCCGGCTGCTGCAGAGCACCGTGCGCGAGTTCGCCGAGGGTGAGATCGCCCCGGCGGCCGAGGAGCTCGACCGCACCAAGACGTTTCCCTACGCGCTGGTGGCGAAGATGGGCGAGCTCGGATGGATGGGGATTCCCTTCTCGGAGGAGTACGGCGGAGCCGGCGGCACCTCGTTGCAGTACGCGATCGCCGTCGAGGAGCTCACCAGGGTCGACTCGTCGATCGCGATCACCATGTGCGCGCACACCTCGCTGGGAACCCAGCCGATCTACCGCTTCGGCAGCGAGGAGCAGAAGCAGCGCTACCTGCCCGACCTCACGGCCGGGCGAAAGCTGGGAGCGTTTGGTTTGACCGAGCCGGAGGCCGGCAGCGACGCGGGCAACACCAAGACGCGGGCCAAGGCCGACGGCGGCGGTTGGCTGATCAACGGGGCCAAGCAATTCATCACCAACGCCGGCACCGAGATCACCGGTCACGTGGCGATCACCGCGGTCACCGGGGATGATCGCGAGATCTCCAATTTGATCGTCGAGAACGGCACCCCCGGCTATCAGCAGGGCGAGCCGTACCGCAAGATGGGCTGGAATGCTTCGGACACCCGGCCGCTGAGCTTCGACGACTGTCGCGTGCCGGAGGAGAACCTGCTCGGCCCGCGCGGCGCCGGGCTCAAGCAGTTCCTGGAGGTCCTGGATATCGGCCGGATCGGCGTGGCGGCGATGGGCGTCGGCCTGGCCCAGGGTGCGCTTGACCAAGCGCTCGCCTACGCCAAGCAGCGCCGGGCCTTCGGCCAGCCGATCGGCAGCTTTCAGACGATTCAGGCCAAGCTGGCCGACCTGATCACCGAGATCGAGGCGGCTCGACTGCTCACCTACAAGGCCGCGGTGCTCAAGGATCAGAACCGCAATTTCAGCCTGACGGCGGCGCAGGCCAAGCTCAAGACCGGCCGGCTGGCGGTCCGGGCCAGCGAAGAGGCGGTGCAGATCCACGGCGGCTACGGCTACATCGAGGAGTACCCGGTGTGCCGCATGTACCGCGACGCCAAGATCCTCACCATCGGCGAGGGGACCGACGAGGTCCAGCAGATGGTCATCGCCCGGGCCCTCGGCGTCTGACTCCGAGCACGCAGCGTGGACGCCAGGGCACGCAGCCTGGAGGAGATCTCGCCGCTGCTGATCGCCAACCGCGGTGAAATCGCGGTGCGAATCGCGCGCACGGCGAATCATCTCGGGCTCCGGACCGTCGGCGTGTTCACCGACGCGGACGCCGGCGGCCTTCACGTCGATTGCGTTGATCAAGCGCTGCGAATCGGCTCCTACCTGTCTGCGGATGATGTCCTGGCCGCCGCCCGGCAGGGCGGCGCGCGGGCGGTCCATCCCGGATACGGATTTCTCAGCGAGAACGCCCGCTTCGCGCAAGCGGTACTCGACGCCGGGCTGACCTGGGTCGGGCCCCCGCCCTCGGCGATCGAGCTGATGGGCGACAAGCAACGCGCCAAGGAGGCGGCGACGGCGGCCGGCGTGCCGATCGTCCCGCTGGGCCAGGACCGCAGCTTCCCCGTCGTGGTCAAGGCGGTAGCGGGCGGCGGCGGCAAGGGGATGCGGGTGGTGCGCTCGGCGGACGAGCTGGCCGAGGCCACGGCCGCGGCCCAGCGCGAGGCCCAGGCCGCGTTCGGCGATGAGCGGGTCATGATCGAGCGCTGGATCGAGCGGCCGCGTCACATCGAGATCCAGGTCCTGGCCGACCGCTACGGGAATGTGATCCATCTCGGCGAGCGCGAATGCTCGCTGCAGCGCCGCCACCAGAAGGTGTTGGAGGAGGCTCCCTCGCCGGCGGTCTCCCCGGAGCTGCGGATGCGGATGGGGGCGGCGGCGATATCGCTGGCCAGCGTGTGCGGGTACGAGGGCGCCGGCACCGTCGAGTTCATCGTGGAAAATCAGCCCGATCACACTGAGCGCAATCACACTGAGCGCGAGTCCCCGAGCGGCGAGTTCTTCTTCCTGGAGATGAACACCCGCCTGCAGGTGGAACACCCCGTGACCGAGCTCGTCTACGGGCTCGACCTGGTCGAGCTACAGCTGCGGATCGCCGGGGGCGAGTCGCTGCCGCTCGGGCAGAGTCAGGTGGCAGCGCACGGGCACGCGATCGAGGCGCGGCTATACGCCGAGGATCCGGCCAGCGGCTTTCTGCCCGCCATCGGGACCGTGCGTCGCTACCGCGAGCCCGCCGGCGTGCGGATCGACTCCGGCATCCGCGAGGGTGCCGAGATCGGCACGCAGTTCGATCCGCTGCTGGCCAAGGTGATCGCGCACGGCCGCGACCGGACCCAGGCGCTCGATCGGCTCGACCGGGCACTGAGCGAGCTCGAGTTGCTCGGGGTGGCGACCAACGCCGCGTTCAGCCGTGCGCTCCTCGCGCGCCCCGACGTGCGCGCCGGACAGCAGGACACCGGCTTGCTGGAGCGGGCGCTCGGGGAGCTCGAGCCAGCGCTCGCGCCGCCGCCGGACCTACTGCTGGCCGGCGCCCTCGCGGCGGCCGGGAGCTCTCGGCCCCCGGGGCCGTGGCGGCGGCGCTTCGAGCAGGGCGAGGTCAGGATCAGCGACGGGTCAGTTGAGTTCGATGGCGGATCCGCCGCCGCGGATGTCCGGTCGCTCGGGGACGGGCGCTTCGCGATCGAGCTGGATGGCGTGGTGCGCCGGTACGCGGTGCAGGCCGACGACGACGTGATCTGGGTAACCCGCGGCGGCCACCATCTGCAGGCGCGCACGCTGCGGGTGCAGCGCGCCGCGGCGGCATTGCCGGCCGGGTCGCTGGAGGCGCCGATGCCGGGGACGGTGCTCCAGGTCCGGGTGCAGGACGGCGATGAGGTGCAGGAGGGAGACGTGTTGCTCGTGCTCGAGTCGATGAAGATGGAGCTCTCGATCCTCGCGCCGAACGCCGGCATGGTGTCCGGACTGAAGCTCCGGCCGGGCGACCGCGTCGAGCACAAGCAGCCGCTGGTCGCGGTCGAGGCCGAGGGGGTGGAGGGCAAGGGATGAGCAATCGCGTGGGGCACCTGGAGCTGATCGCCGAACTCGAGCGGCGCCGGGCGCGGGCCTGCGCCGGGGGCGGCGAAAGGTCACGCGCCCGTCACGTCGACCGCGGCAAGCTGCTCGTACGCGACCGCGTCGAGCGGCTCTGCGATCCGGGCGCGCCGTTCCTGGAGCTGTCGCCGCTGGCCGCCGAGGACCTCTACGACGGGGCGGCTCCGGCGGCGGGGATCGTGACCGGCGTCGGCGTGATCGAGGGCCGCCACTGCGTGGTCGTGGCCAACGACGCGACGGTGAAGGGCGGCACCTACTATCCGATCACCGTCAAGAAGCATCTGCGCGCGCAGGAGGTGGCGCTGCACAACCGGCTGCCCTGCGTGTATCTGGTGGACTCCGGCGGCGCCTTCCTGCCGATGCAGAGCGAGGTCTTCCCCGACCGCGAGCACTTCGGCCGGATCTTCTTCAACCAGGCCACGATGTCCGAGCTGGCGATCCCGCAGATCGCCTGCGTGATGGGCTCTTGCACCGCCGGCGGCGCCTACGTACCGGCGCTGAGCGACGAGACGGTGATCGTCCGCGAGCAGGGCACGATCTTTCTCGGCGGCCCGCCGCTGGTGAAGGCGGCCACCGGTGAGGACGTCACCGCCGAGGAGCTCGGAGGCGGCGACGTCCATGCCCGCATCTCCGGCGTCGTCGATCACCTCGC
>JALYXK010000424.1 GCA_030947145.1 Actinomycetota bacterium | reverse complement strand
CACCAGTAGGTGGTCCTCCCGCCGATCGTGGCGCGCTCGAGGTGGTGGCCGTCCCGCGGGCAGTGACCATCGCGCCCGCGCGCCGGCACGAAGCCGCCGGTGTGGACCCCGCCCTTGCGGATCGCCGAGCGCACGGCGGCCCGCAGCTCGCGCCGGAGCCGGTCCAGATCCTCGCTGGATAAGGCAGCGACGGATCGCCCCGGGGCGATCCGGGCCTGCCACAGCGTCTGGTCGGCCAGCAGGTTGCCCACGCCGGAG
This sequence comes from Actinomycetota bacterium, assembly GCA_030947145.1. Classification (GTDB taxonomy): domain Bacteria; phylum Actinomycetota; class Thermoleophilia; order Solirubrobacterales; family Solirubrobacteraceae; genus Palsa-465. Next base: position 12,899 of record JALYXK010000424.1, on the reverse strand, counting down.
ATCGCTCCCTGGTGCAGCAGGCGGGCCTTGACCGGAGCGCTGCCGCGACCGATCAGGCGACGAAAGTCCTCGCGCCCCACCTTCGCGGCGTCCGGCCCGACATGGCTGAAGTCCGGGTTGAGGACCGCCCGTCCGAGACGGCGCTTGTCTCTGAGGGCCACGCGCGAGCCGTCGTCGAACTCGATGGCGAACCGGTCCCAACGCGGGGTATCGCCCGGCGGCTCGAGGACGATGTGACCCGACATGCCCAGGTGCAGGCCGAGCGTCGGCCCGGCCTCGGTCTCCAGCCACAGGAACTTCCCGCGACGGTGGGCACTGGTCAGCTCGTGACCGACGAGCGCGTCGGCGATCTCCCCCGGCGGGTGCGGCCGGCACACGTAGGTGTCCCGATCGTCCACGCGGGCGATCCGCCGGTGCAGGACGGCATCCAGCGTCTGACGGGCGCGCTCGGCCTCGGGCAGTTCGGGCATCGGCTCAAGCGTAGGAGGTCAGCGGCTCGCCGGGCCGCCAGATTCCGCAGGGCATCACCTCGCTGCTGCGCGGCATGACCACCTCGCCGGCGGCGTCCACGGCGATCAACCCTCCCCGGCCTCCCACCCGCCCGACCTCGTCGAGCACGGCCCGGGCGGCGTCGGGCAGTGCGATCCCCTGCTCCACCATCGCCGCGAGCAGGCGAGCCGCCCCCGCGCGGATGAACGCCTCGCCGTCGCCCGTGCAGGACACCGCCACGCGCCGATCGGCCCAGGTCCCGGCTCCGATCAGCGGCGTATCCCCGACCCGACCCGGAGGTTGCCCCCGGATCCCTCCGGTGGACGTCGCCGCCGCCAGCGACCCGTCACCATCACGGCACACGGCCCCCACGGTTCCGTGGTCCGCCGCGGCCGGTGCGGAGGCGGGATCGGTCAGGCTCGCGCCGGTCTTCTGCTCCGCCAGGCGAGCCCGCTGGCGCTCGGTGATGAAGCTCGAGGGGTCCATTTGCGCCGCGCCGCAGGCCGCGGCGTGAGCGTCGGCCGCCGCGCCGACCATCAGCACCTCAGGCGCGTCCAGCAGCGAATGAGCCGCCATGATCGGATGCTCGGTGCGGGTGATCGCCGCGACCGCCCCGGCGGCCCGATCCGATCCGCGCATCAGGGCCGCGCTCATCTCCACGGTGCCGTCCGCGCAGAGCGCGGATCCGTAGCCGGCGTTGAACAACGCAAAGGACTCCATCACCATGACGGCCACCCGGACCGCGTGGACGGCTCCCCTCCCGGCCTCGACCTCCGCCGCAGCGGACTCGAGCGCCGACTCGAGCGCAGCGCGGCGGCTGGCCTCGCGCTCGTGCAGATCGCGACTGAAGTTCCCCGCGCCGGCATGGACCACCACCACTGGTCGCGTCATGATTGGCCCCGGGATGGCCCGCGCACGAGCTTCGGCGCGACGGGTGCGCCGCGGGGCGATGAACAGGCTCTCATGCGCCCGCACGCTACTCCGACCGGCAGGCCGGGTTAGTCGCCATATGGAGGTAGTTTCCGTAGGCGGCGAGCCTCGGCAGGCTCGCGCGGCCCGAGGGCTGCGCTTGGCCTGCTCCGTCGCGCTACTGGCTCTGGCCACCGTCTGGGCGCCGGCGGCGACCGCGGCGGCCACCTCCCCCAGCCGACATCTGCAGTACCACGGCTACCGGATCGCCGTACCGGCGGGCTGGCCGGTGTATGACCTCGGCTCCGATCCGACGGTCTGCGTGCGCTTCAACCGCCACGCCGTCTACCTCGGCCGGCCCAGCTCGGCCCAGCGCTGTCCGGCCCATGCGGTGGGTCGCACGGAGGCGATCCTGGTCGAGCCCCTGATCGCACGCGCCGCGGCGACCGCCCCGAGCGCGAATCCGGTGCCTGCGCTCACCGGCGGATCGGCGGCCCGGCTGGCGCTGCCGGCCCGCGGCGTGATCGTCACCGCGACATGGGCGAGGCATCCCCAGACGGTCGAGCGGGCCCTGGGCCGGCACTCGCTGCCCACTTCTCCCGCGAGCACCGCACCGGCGGCCCGGTCGGCGGTCGAGTCACGAGCCCCGCGGCGCGGCGCGGCAAGCGCGGCCGTGGTCTTCACCGGCCTCGGCTTCGACGTGTGCTCGGCGCCGAGCCCGTCGACCATGAGGGCGTGGCGCGCCTCCCCGTACCACGCGGTCGGCATCTACCTCGGCGGCATCGATTCGGCCTGCGCACAGCCGAACCTGACCGCCGCCTGGGTGAGCCAGGAGACGGCCGCCGGATGGCACCTGATTCCGACCTACGTCGGGCTCCAGGCGCCCACCAACAGCTGCGGATGCAAGGGAATCGTGCCGGGCAAGGCGTCGGCCGAAGGCACCGTCGCGGCGCAGGACGCGATCGTCCGGGCCCAGGGGCTGGGCATCGGCTCGCGGAACCCGATCTATTACGACATGGAGGCCTTTCCGCTCAGCGCCAGCAACAACGCGGCCGTGCTGGCCTTCCTCGCCGCCTGGACCTCCGAACTGCACGCCGGCGGATACCTGTCGGGCGTCTACAGCAGCTCGAACTCGGGAATCAGCCTGCTGGCGGCGCATACCGGGACCAGCTTCGTCGAGCCAGACGACATCTGGGTGGCCAACTGGAACGGCCGGCAGTCGACCAGCGATCCAAATCTGCCCAGCGCGGACTGGGCCGCCCATCAGCGACTTCATCAGTATCTGGGCGGCCACAACGCCACCTACGGCGGCGCCACACTCGACATCGACAGTGACTATCTCGACGGCGCCACGGCCGGCGCCGCGCTGACCCCCACCCTTACCCCCACGGGGACCGTCTCGCCCATGGCCGACGGTAGCGTCCAGATCCGCGCGAGCTGGATCGGGCAGTCGGCCATCGCCGCCTGGCAGCTGTACGCCGCGGACACCCCGGCCGGGCTCACTGCCCTCGGCCCACCCATCAAGGGCGGAGCGAGCACGCTGATCACCGTTCACAGCCAACTGTCCTACTTCGTCGCGCAGGCGCTCGATTCGACCGGGCAGCCGCTGGGCAACTCACCGCTCCTGGCCACGCCCGCCCATCTGTCCGTCTACGGACGAAGCGTGTTCGTGCCGGCGCACGGCCGGGCCGGCCTGCCCGTCGGCTGCTTCACCAGCGGCCCGTGTCGCGTCACCACCACGATCTCCGTCGGGTCCAGCGTGCTCGCCAGCACCGGTTCCGAGCCGGTTCCGGCGGACAGCGGCGGCGTCGTGTACTTCAAGCTCACGCCGGCCGGCCGCGCCAGGCTCGTCGCCGCCGGCCACCACCGCCTGTTGGTGCGGGTCACAGAGCACGATCTGTCCGGCGCACATACCACGACGACGCTCAATTTGGTTACGTTCGTCACCCACGGCCGCGCCCCCCGCCGCAGCCTCAGCAACTCGCCTTCGCTGGGGCTCGTCGGCGCAACCGACTTCGTCTCTCGCCACTCCGTCGGCGGCATCCTCGCCGGCTGCTTCGCCGCCGCGCCCTGCCACGTGTCGACCAGGCTCACCGCCGGCGCCACGACGATCGCCAGCACGAACCCGGAATACCTTGGCGCCCATGAGCTCGGCTACCTGATCTTTAAGCTCACCGGCCCCGGCCGCACCCTGCTGGCCCAGGCGAGGGGAAATCAGGTCGCCGCTACCGTCACCATCTCCGACGTCGGCTCCGGGACTCAGGCCAGCGGCCACGTGGTGCTGGTGAGCTATCCCTAGCGCTTAAAGACGTCGGGGCCGCGACGTGGCGGCCCCTCAGTCAGTGATGCTCTGTCCGTCGATGCCTACAGCCATCGCCGCGACTCCACCGCTCGGGCGCGACCGCCCGAGTGGCGCGGCAGGTCGCCGAGTCGCTCGAGTCGCTCGATCTCGACGGCCAGAGCCAGATCGCGGTCCTTCCTGCGCTGCCACTGCTGTCTCAACGAGAGTCCGCGCCAGCGCCGCTGCCGAACTGTGCGGCGCAGCACGCGAGCACTCGTCGATGTCTGACTACCTGACATCGCACTGCTCCTCTTGTTGGGTGTAGGGGTGATCACCCCGGGCAGGGGCAATCACCTCCGCCCGCTCGCCGATGGCGTCGCGGGCGAAGCTGTTGTTAGCGGCGGGCCCGCGTCAGGACGCTTCGACGGCGGGCTTGATCCGCTGGGCGAACGCGGGCGCGTCCTTGACGGCGGCCTTCAGCACGAAGCCGACGATCAGCTTTCCGAAGCCGTCGACGGCGGCCGGGCCGTCCGTCGTCTGCCGGATCTCCTGGACCCTCGGGCTGAACCTGGGATCGTTGGTGCCGTCGGCCAGGAAGGCGAAGACCTCGTCTATGGGGCGATCGATCACGGTCGACCCGCTGAACTCGTGTGCCATGCCAAGACCTCCTCGAGGGCGTCATGCGGACCCTATCGCGGAAGTAGGACGCGCGGATATGGATGTTGTCTGTGCCACTCACTCACCCTTCGGCCCTGGATCACCAAGTGTCCTACGTGGAGGGGTTCTGGAGCCCGGCCTTACCATGTCATCGGCAGACCGCACGACGAAGTGTCACCTAGCACAGGTGAATTCTCGGCGTATGACATAGGTAAGGGCCTTTCTCTCTCGAGTGGGGCCTTATCTGAAACTAGAGCTCTTCAAGTTGGGTTATCACCTTCGCTATCAGTTGTTCGCAGCTCGTCAAGGCACAAAAAAAGCGACCCCGTGGGATCGCCTCGCCGGATTGCCATGTGCACTGTGGATCTAGCGCACACACCTCGCAGCGAGGGACACGGACCGACCGGCCTTGGGCCACATATCGAGGCTTCGCCGGACACGCAGGAACGACGCGGCGGCTGCCGCCTCAGCCTGGTTCGTGTGTGGATTGATCGAGAGAGTGAACATAGGTCGGCTCCTTGCTGCCGGGCAACAGTAACTCACCGATGGCGGCTTTGCAAGGCCGCTTCAAAGAAATTGTCAACGTCATCGTGCGCGTCGCGGGAGTGTCTGGTAACACGGTTGAGCTGGACGAGCCACCCCGGCGGGCCGCGCACCGGGCCGATATCGACCAGCGCTGGTTACCGGCCTCGATCTACGGGTAGGTCCGCGCCCATGAATCAGCCCGTCCTGGTCGAGATCTCGTTGCGCGTCAACGGCGTCGAGCACTCGGTTCTCCTCGACACGCGCACCACGCTGCTCGACCTGCTGCGCGAGCATCTCGGGCTCACCGGTCCCAAGAAGGGCTGCGATCACGGCCAGTGCGGCGCCTGCACGGTGCTGATCGACGCCCGCCGGGCCAACGCCTGCCTCGCCCTGGCCGTCGCGCACGCCGGTGCGGAGATCGTCTCGGTGGAGGGCCTGGAGCGCGGCGATGAGCTACACCCCCTGCAGCGGGCATTCGTGGAGCTCGACGCCTTCCAGTGCGGGTACTGCACCTCCGGGCAGCTGTGCTCGGCCGTCGGCATGCTGCGAGAGCTGGAGGACGGGCGGCCGAGCGCGGTGACCGAGGGCGAGGTGCGATTGACGGCGGAGGAGATACGCGAGCGGATGAGCGGGAACCTCTGCCGCTGCGGGGCCTACCCCAATCTGGTGCAGGCGATTCTCGAGGCTGGAGCATGAGGCCGTTTCGCTACAAGCGCCCCACCGATGCCGACAGCGCGGTGGCGCTGCTGGCGGCGGCGCCCGAGGGGATGTTCCTCGGTGGCGGTACCAACCTGGTCGACCTGATGCGACTCGGCGTCGAGGCGCCCGCGACCCTGATCGACATCTCGCGGTTGGCCGAGGACCTGATCGAGCCCAGCGAGGACGGTGGTCTGCGGATCGGCGCCGGGGTGCGCAACAGCGACCTGGCCGCGCACCCGCTGGTCCGCGAGCACTACCCCATGCTGTCCTCGGCGCTGCTGCACGGCGCCTCCGGTCAGCTGCGCAACCTGGCCACCGCCGGGGGAAATCTACTTCAGCGCACGCGATGCATGTACTTCCAGGACGTGACCAAGGCCTGCAACAAGCGCTCGCCCGGCTCGGGCTGCCCGGCCATCGAGGGTGAGCACCACAATCACGCCATCCTCGGCGCCTCGGAGCATTGCGCGGCCACGCACCCCTCCGACATGGCCGTGGCGCTGGCCGCGCTGGACGCCACCGTGCAACTGGTCGGTCCGGATGCCCCCCGCTCGATCTCGGTGCTCGAGCTACACCGCGTTCCCGGTGAGGAGCCGCAGCGCGACACCACGCTGCGCCCGGGCGAACTGATCGTCTCGGTGGAACTCCCGCCGCCCTGGGCCTCTCGGCGATCGGGCTACGCGAAGGTGCGCGAGCGGGCGTCGTTCGCCTTCGCGGTGGTCTCGGTAGCCGCCGCGCTCGATCTCGAGGACGGAATCGTCCGGGATGTGCGGATCGCCTTGGGAGGTGTTGCCCACAAGCCCTGGCGCGCCTATTGGGCAGAGCAATCGCTGCGTGGCGGGGCGGCCAGCGAGGAGAACTTCATCCGTGCCGCCGCCGCCGAGCTCGAGCAGGCCAGCCCGTTGCGCGACAACGCCTACAAGGTGCCGCTGGCCCGCAACCTGATCGCCGGCACGCTGACCGACCTGCTGGAGATGGCCTGATGGCGATCGCCCCGCCGGCCGGCGCCGCCCTGAGCCGCGTAGAGGGCCGCGAGAAGGTGACCGGCGCCGCCAGGTACGCCTACGAGCACCGGCGCGACCGGCTGGCCTACGCGGCGATTGTGCAATCGGAGATCGCCCTGGGGCGGATCCGCGCCGTCGACGGCAGCGCGGCCCTCGCGCTCTCGGGCGCGCTGGCGGTGATGTGGTGCGAGAACGCACCCGGGCTGCAGAGCGAGGGGGAGCTGGCCGTGCTGCAGGCGCGCGAGGTCGCCTACCGCGGCCAGATCGTCGCCGCCGTGGTGGCCGAGAGCCTCGAGACCGCGCGCCAGGCGGCGGAGCTGGTGAAGGTGGAGTACGACGAGCACGCTCACAGCGTCGAGCTGCGGAGCGATGATCCCCGCCTCTACAAGCCCGACGAGGTCAACCCGAACTTCCCCACCGACACCGACGAGGGGGACTTCGACGGCGCGTTCGCCCAGGCGCCGGTGACCGTGGACGCCGTCTACGCGACCCCCTGGCAGCACAACAACCCGATGGAGCCGCACGCGTCGCTGGCCATCTGGGAGGCCGAGAACGCGCTCCTTATCTACGACTCCACGCAAGGGGCAAGCTCGGCCCAGCAGACCCTGGCCAAGGCGTTCGGACTCGACCCCGAGCGGGTGCGGATCATCTCCCCGCACGTGGGCGGCGGGTTCGGCTCCAAAGGCACCCCGCGCCCGATCGTGGTGTTGGCGGCGATGGCGGCCAAGCTCGCCGGCCGGCCGGTCAAGCTAGCCGCTACGCGGCAGCAGATGTTCGCGCTCACCGGATACCGCACGCCCACGCTCCAGCGGCTCCGGCTGGGCGCCGAGCGCGACGGCCGCCTGAGCGCCATCGGCCACGAGGTGGTCGAGCAGACCTCGACGCTGGAGGAGTTCGCTGAGCAGACCGCCGTCTGCACCCGGATGATGTACGCGGCGCCGCATCGCCGCACGTCGCATCGGCTGGCGGCGCTGGACGTGCCGACGCCGTCGTGGATGCGCGCGCCGGGCGAGTGCCCGGGGATGTTCGCACTCGAGTCGGCGATCGACGAGCTGGCGATCGCCTGTGGCGTCGACCCGATCGAGTTGCGCATCCGCAACGAGCCGGAACTCGACCCCGAGAGCGGAAACGAGTTTTCCAGCCGCAACCTGGTCGCCTGCCTGCGCGAGGGAGCCGAGCGGTTCGGCTGGAGCGAGCGCGACCCGGAGCCCGGAGCCCGTCGCGAGGGCAGATGGCTACTCGGCACCGGCGTGGCCGCCTCCACTTATCCCGCCCGCCGGAGCCCGTCCCAGGCGCTCGCCCGTCGCCAAGGCGACGGCAGCTACCTAGTGCAGATCGCCGCCGCCGATATCGGCACGGGTGCCCGCACGGCGCTGGTGCAGATCGCCGCCGAGACGCTCGGCGTGCCGGCCGAGCGCGTCTGCGTCGAGGTCGGCGACAGTGCGCTCCCCAGGGCCTCGCTGGCCGGAGGCTCGATGGGCACCGCCTCGTGGGGCTCGGCCGTGGTCAAGGCCTGCCTCGGGCTGCGTGACACCGAAGGCGAAGCCGAGGTGCACGCTGACACCAGCGAGGATGTCGAGGCCGATGCGAAGTTCGCCCGCCACGCCTACGGCGCCCAGTTCATCGAGGTCCGGGTTAACCCCGGCACGGGCGAGATCCGGGTCTCGCGCGCCCTCGGCGTGTTCGCCACCGGGAGGATCATCAACGCCAAGCTCGCCCGCTCGCAGTTCATCGGGGGGATGACGATGGGTCTGGGGATGGCCCTGCTCGAGGAGGGGATCCTCGACCGTGAGTACGGCGACGTGCTCAACCGGGACTTCGCCGGCTACCACATCCCCACCTACGCCGACGTACCCGACATCGACGTCGCCTGGGTGCAGGAGGACGACCCGCATCTGAACCCGATGGGCACCAAGGGAATCGGCGAGATCGGGATCGTCGGGACCGCCGCCGCGGTCGCCAACGCCGTCTACCACGCCACCGGGCGGCGCTTCCGCCGCGTACCGATCGGCCTCGACGACCTCCTCAGCTAGAGCGGCTTGGGGCCCTGGGTTGAACTATTCAACCCCAGGCCCCAAGCCGGGACCCGGCCATGTCGCCGGCGTCGCCGTTTGACTCGGCGCCGTGGGGGTCGGCGAGGTCGGGCCTCCCCTCTGTCCGGATCATCCGGGCTAGCTCCTGGCTCGTCCTCCTCGCCTCCTCGACGTGCTGCGAGACCGAGGCGAGGTGCTCGCGCAGCTCCCGGGCCAGCCGGTCGCGCTGCTCCAGGAACTCGCGCTCCTGCCGGCGTAGCGTCGCCTCGTATTCCTCGCTGCGGGCCTGCGCGGCGGCCAGCTCCCGCGCTCGATGTCGCTCGATCTCGGCCTCAATCTGTCGCGAATAGTCCCTGGAGGCCTGCTCGGCGGCGAGGACCCACCTCCGCGGCACGTTCTAGCTCGCCGTCGGCCGCCGCCGGTGTCCGTGGCGCCTGCGCCCAGCTCGGCAACCCGCCGTCCTCCCGAACCTCATCCGGCGCGTGCTCGGGCGCCGGCGGGCTCGGCTGGCCGCCGCCCCGCGCCGCCGAGGACTCGAAGTCGCGGCTGCGGATCAGCACCAGCGTGAGCACCGAGGAGACCAGGGCGAGCACTGCGCCGACCAGGAACACGTCGTTCAGGCCGGCGGTGAAGCCGGTCCGGACCGCGTGCTCCACCACCGGCCGGGCCTGGGGCGCCAGCGCGCTCAGGCCGGCGCGCGCCCCGCCCCCCTGCGCGACGCCCGAGGCCAGCGCATGAGCCTGGCCGGCGGTGATGTGCGGCGCGTGACTCAGGAGCGAGACGATCTGGGTGCGCACCGTGTGCGCGAACAGGGAGCCCAGGCCCGCGATCCCGGTGGCGATGCCGACCTGGCGGAAGGTCGAGTTGATCCCCGAGGCCATACCGGCCCGATCCGGAGTGACCACGCCAATCGCCGTCGAGGCCAGCGGCGGGTTGATCATCCCCGTGCCCGCGCCGGCCACGATGAACCCCGGGATCAGGTGGGTCCAGCCCGACGAGGCGTCCAGGCCTCGCATCAGCAGCAGCCCCGTCCCGACCAGCGCCAGGCCGGGGGCGATCAGGAAGCGGATCGGTACGTACGCGGTCAGGCGTCCGGAGAGCGTCGAGGTCAGCAGGATCCCGCCGGAGAGCACGAGTATCCGCAGGCCGGTCTGCATCGCTGAGTAGCCGAGGACGTCCTGCAGGTAGAGGGTGATGTAGAGCAGCACGGCGAACAGGCCGGCCGAGAGCGCGAACGCGGCGATCGCGCCACCGGTGAACGTCGGCTTGCGGAAAAGCGAAAGGTCGAACATCGCTCGCTCGCGCTGGACCCGTTCGGCGATCACGAACGCGATCATCAGCGCCGCGGCGCCGATCAGGCACCCGAGAATCTCCGGGGATCCCCAGCCCTTGGTGTTCCCCTTGATCAGCGCGTAGACCAGTGCCCCGAGCGAGCCACTGAAGGTGATCACGCCGATCAGATCCGGCCGGTGGGCGCGGGGCGGCTTGGACTCATCCACCTTGCTCAGCGTCATCGCGATGGCGATCACGCCGATCGGGACGTTGACCAGGAAGATCCACCGCCAGGACAGCCCAGTGGTCAGCGCACCGCCGAGGACCGGCCCGACGGCCACCGCCAGCCCGGTGATCGCACCCCAGGCGCCGAACGCGGTCCCGCGCTGACGGCCCTGGAATGAGCTCCCGAGCAGGGCCAGCGAGGTGGAGAACATCGCCGCGCCGCCCACACCTTGCGCCCCGCGCGCCAGGTTCAGGAATACCGGCGTGGTGGCCAGGCCGGAGAGCAGCGAGCTCACGCTGAAGATCGCCAATCCGATCACGAACACCAGCCGCCGGCCGAACAGGTCAGCCAGCGACCCAGTGGTCAGCAGCAGCGCGGCCAACATCAGCGCGTAGGCGTCGACCACCCACTGCAGGTCGCTGAAGCTCGCCTTCAGCGAGGTCTGGATGTCGGGCAGCGCGACATTGACGATCGTCACGTCCAGCAGCAGCATGAACGTGCCCAGGCAAACCGCGATCAGGGTCCACCATTTGCGATCCATCAGGCTGAGCTCCCTTCGCGCCGGGGGGTCGGCCGCGTCGAAATTGCTTGTATCCGCAACAAACCCGTGTTACCCGGGCGCGGGGATCCTCACGCCTCTCCGGTGAAATCGGCGATCGCCGACTCCCAGCGCGCCAGCGCCGACTCGACCACCGAGAGCCCCGCCGACGGGACCCAGTGGACCACCCGGCGGAAGCCCGCCGCCCGACAGCGCTCGAGCACCGCCGCGTCGGCCGGCACGCCGATCGTCATCAGGTCGATCGGCCGATCCGCCCGGGCGCGCAGCTCCTCGGCCCGCTCGTAGAGGCCGTTGCGCGCGTAGTTGGGGATCCACGCGTCGCCGAAGGCCAGCACCCGGTCGAGCACGGTCGGCCCGTTGCCGCCCACCAGCACGGGCGGGTGCGGGCGCTGCGCCGGCTTCGGCCAGGACCAGATTCGGTCGAAGTCGACGAACTCCCCGTGGTAGCTGGCTTCGTCCTGCGTCCAGATCGCCTTCATCGCCTCGACCCGCTCCTGCATCAGGCGCATTCGGGTCCGCGGGTCCGTGCCGTGATTGCGCATCTCCTCGCGGTTCCAGCCGGCGCCCACGCCGAACTCGAACCGACCGCCCGACATGTGGTCGATGGAGGCGACCTCCTTGGCGGTGTTGATCGGGTCGCGCTCGATCACCAGGCAGATGCCGCTGCCGACGCGCAGCGCGGTGCTCGCTTCGGCCGCGGCGGTCAGGGCCACGAACAGGTCGTAGGAGTGGCTGTACTTGCGCGGCAGTTCCCCACCACCCGGGTAGGGGCTGTCGCGGCTGGCCGGGATGTGCGTGTGCTCGGCGAAGAACAGCGATTCGTGGCCGTGCTCCTCGACCAGGCGCGCGAGCGCGCCAGGGCGCACCGCGTCGTGCGTGGGGAAGTATCCGATTCCGAAGTCCATGCCTCCGAGTCTAGGTCGGTTCCAGGCTGGTGCGAGGCTCGGTCCACGCGGATGCGGGGCCAGGCAGCAAAATGGTGGCGTGCGCAGCCCGAACGCCATCCGCGCGGTCGTCCACGGCGAGCTCAATGACGTCTCGTTCCGCGAGGCGGCGGTCAGCCGAGCCCGTGAGCTCGGCCTGAGTGGCTGGGTACGCAACGTCGAGGACGGGACCGTGCAGGTCCACGCCGAGGGAACCGAGGAGGCGCTCGCCGCGTTGGTGGGGTTTCTCCGTGACGGTCCACCCGAGGCGAAGGTGTCCGGCGTCGACGTCGACCCCGTCCCCGCCGAGGGCCACGAGCAGTTCGCCATCCGCGGGGTCAGCGCCGGCGTCTTCGTCGTGCAGGAGCACGCCGCGACGGCGCGCCATTTCGACCTGCGACTGGAGGTGGACGGCGTGATGCGCTCCTGGGCGGTGCCCAAGGGACCCTCGCTCGACCCCGCGGTCAAGCGCTTCGCCGTCCAGGTCGAGGACCACGGCATGGCCCACAACTCGTTCGAGGGCGCCATCGGGAAGTGCGGGGTGATCATCTGGGATCGCGGGACCTACGAGCAGGGCGGACGGGTGGCCTGGCCGGAGGCGCTGGAGCGGGGCCACGCCGTCTTCGTCCTGCACGGCGAGAAGCTCCGCGGCGGCTTTGCCCTGCAGCGCACCCGCGGCGGGGCCAAGCCCCAGTGGTTGCTGATCAAGCGCCGCGACGACGACGCGCGCCCGGGCTCGGACATCGCCGCCGAACGACCGGAATCGGTGGCCAGCGGCCGCACCCTGGACTCGCTGCTGGGATGAGACTCAGAACACGACGGCGGCCAGGATCGCCCTGACCACCTGCCGGGAGCGCTCGCGCAGCTCGTGCAGATCGCGATCCTGCTCGATCGAGATGACCAGCAGCTCGCGCAGGCCTCCGACGATGAAGATCGCCACGTCGAGCGGGAGCGGACGCGCCCCGAGCTCCGGCTGGCCGCGCCGGCTCGACTCGACGAGGTCGACCAGCAGCCGGCCGAACCGCTCGATCATCGCCCGCTGCCGCGCGGCTCCCACTCCGGCCAGACCCGGCAGCTCCCGCACGAAGCTCTGCTGCAGCGCGGGCCGCTCGGTGACGCTCGCGATATAGGCGTCGAGGGCGCGGTCGACCTGATGATCCCAGGGCTCCGCCGGGTCGACCGCCGCCGCCACCCGCTCGATCGTCCGCTGCGCGGTCTGCTCGAACAAGGCCAGGAAGCAGGCGTCGCGATCGGAGAAGTGCTGGTAGAACGTCCGCCGCGAGGTGCGCGCGATCCGCACGACGTCGGCCACCGTGGTCTCGCGG
>JALYXK010000419.1 GCA_030947145.1 Actinomycetota bacterium | reverse complement strand
GCGGTGCGCTAGGCCCTACCATCTGGGGGTGCGCCAAGGCAATCCGTTCCGATCTGCGACGAGCCGTCGCGCGCCGCTCGACCCTTGTCGAGGCTAATGGGCTCGATAACCGACCTGATCAGCATCGTCGACGCTGACCCTGACCTCGGGGAGCTGCTCGGCGAGTCCGAGCGCGAGCGAGCCCGTCGTCAGGTCCTGACCCGCGTACGCCGTCTCACTTCGGGCGATTGGGATGCGGCGAACGCGATCGAGCCGGACCAGCACCACCGTGGCTTCATGGTCATCGACGGGCTGCTGTCGCGGGAGGTCGACGTGCTGGGTCGCAAGTGTGTCGAGCTGCTGGGTGCGGGCGACGTCCTGCGTCCGTGGCGCTGGGACCCCGACGGCTCGCACGTCCACGCCGAGGTGGGATGGGGGGTGCTCGAGCCGACGCGGCTCGCGGTCCTCGACCACGGCCTGGTGGTCAGGATGAATCCCTGGCCCCAGTTGGGGGTTGAGCTCTTCGCCCGAGGCACGCGGCGCGCTCACGGACTGGCGGTGGCCCTGGCCATCGCCCACCATCAGCGCGTCGATGATCGTCTGCTGCTGACACTCTGGCACCTGGCCGAGCGATGGGGGCGGGTGCTACCGGACGGGATCGCCGTGCCGCTACCGCTGTCTCACCAGCGACTGGCCGACCTGGTGGGGGCACATCGCCCCTCCGTAACCACGGCGATGGGCGACCTGATGCGCTCGGGCGCGCTCAGCCGGCGCGAGGATGGGGTGTGGATGCTCCGCGGCGCACCCCCGGCCGCGCTGCGCCACCATCGCCTGGTGGCCACGATGACCTGACGGCCAGCCCGCCGTGAGGGCGGACCGGCCGCAGCGTCCTCGGGCCGGTTCAGCGGACGACCCGATGCCTCCCGCTGAAGAACACCAGCAGGGCGAGGATCGCGATCAGGAACAGCAGCGGGTGCACAGCCACGCCACCCACCACCGCCAGGATCAACAGGATGACCGCAAGGGTAAGGAGCATCTCTCACCTCCGTCGTTTGGACTTGATGCACATGTACCCCGGTGACCCATGACGCTGGACGGGGCCCGGTACCGACGCGTACGTCCGCACGCTGACGCAGGGGGATGGAGGTCTAGCTTCAGCGCGTGGTGGGGTCCACGCTAGCCTTTCTCCATGGCCGCTGACCTGGGTTCGCTGGACTTCTGGGGTCAGCCCGCGGAGCAGCGCGACGTCTACTTCGAGCAGCTGCGACGCGAGGCGCCGATCTCGCGGCACGAGCCTCCGGAGGACATTCTCGGCCTGGGCGACCAGGGACGGATGCACTACTGGGCGATCGTCCGCTACGAGGACGTACGACAGATCTCCCGGGACGCGGCGACGTTCTGTTCGGGCGAGGGTGTCCAGTTCGGGGACGCACCGCCGGAGATGCTCGAGGCTTCGCATTCGTTTCTGGCCATGGATGCGCCGCGGCACAGCAAGCTGCGCGGGCTGGTCTCCGCGGCCTTCACGCCCCGCCAGATCGCCCGGATCGAGGCGGGGATCCGCGCCAGCGCGCAGCGGATCATCGAGGAGGCGGCCCCAACCGGCGGCGGCGACTTCGTCGATCTGATCGCCAAGCGGCTGCCGCTGCAGACGATCTCCGACATGCTCGGGGTGCCCGAGGCCGATCGCGAGCGAGTGATGCAGGCCGCCGACACGCTGATCGCCGCCGCCGATCCGGAGGTGTTCGGCGACCGTCAGCCGATCGAGGTGCTCGGGGCGGCGCTGTGGACGCTGACCGAGTTCGCCACGGAGCTGGCCCAGCACCGCGAACAACATCCCGGCGAGGATCTGATGACCGCGCTGGTGCAGGCCGAGGTCGACGGAGAGCGGCTCAGCCACACCGAGATCGCCGCCTTTCTGGTCCTGTTGTCGGTGGCCGGCAACGACACCTCTCGTCACACCACCTCGCATGGGCTCCGCGCGCTGACGCTCAATCCCGATCAGCGCGCGCTGCTGCTCGAGGATCTCGACGCCCGGCTTCCGGATGCGGTCGAGGAGTTCGTGCGCTGGGCCTCGCCGGTGCTGACCTTCCGGCGCACCACAACCCGTGAGGTTGACCTTCACGGGCGGCGGCTGGAGGCTGGGGAGAAGGTGGTGCTCTTCTACCACTCGGCCAACCGGGACGAGCTGGCCTTCCCCGACCCGTGGCGCTTCGACATCACCCGCAACCCGAACCGGCACCTCGGCTTCGGCGGCGGCGGCCCGCACTACTGCATGGGCGCCTCACTCGCGCGAATGCAGCTCAAGGCGATCTTCGGCGAGATGCTCCGGGTGATGCCGGAGATCGAAGCCGGCGAGCCCGAGCGGCTGCGCAGCGCGTTCATCCACGGCATCAAGCGGATGCCCTGCAGCTTCCCCGCCCGCGGCTGAGAGGGGCGAACACCGAGCCCGGGCGGTGGCGCGCCGGGTGCGCGAGAATATGATCAGCGCATGTCAGATCTAGGCCCCGCGGTAAGCACCGTCATCCACAAGTGTCTCGAGGTCAGGGCCGGCGAGGACGTGCTGGTGATCGTCGACGGCGAGACGCGTCGGATCGGCGAGGCGCTCCGCGCCGAAGCCTCCGAGGCGGGAGCCGACGCCGTGCTCGCGGTGATGGACCCGCGGGCCAACGACGGCACCGAGCCGCCGCGCGCGGTGGCCGCCGCCCTGCTGGGCTGCGACGTGTTCATCGCCCCCACCAGCCGATCGCTCAGCCACACCGTCGCGCGTAGGGCGGCGAGCGACGCGGGATCACGCGGGGCGACGATGCCCGGCGTGACCGAGGACATGCTGGCCCGCGTGATGGCCGTCGACTTCGAACAGATGGCCACCCGCTCCCGTGCGGTCGCGGCGCTACTCGACACCGGCGAGGTCGCATACGTCACCTGCCCGCTGGGGACGCAGCTGAGGCTGGACCTGGCCGGCCGCGCCGGGATCCCCGACGACGGGCATCTGACCGCCGCCGGAGCCTTCGGGAACCTGCCCTGCGGCGAGGGGTTCATCGCTCCGATCGGTGGCGACGGGCAGATCGTCGCCTCGAGCCTGGCGCCGCTCGGGCTGAGTGACGAGCCGGCCACGCTGACCGTGACCGACGGCCAGATCGTCGCCGCCGCGGGTGGGCTGGGGCCGGATCTATTGGGCCGACTGCGGGCCCACGGGGAGCTGGGCGTCAATCTCGCGGAACTTGGAGTCGGCACTAACGACCGGGCGATGCTGACCGGGAACATCCTCGAGGATGAGAAGCTGCTCGGCAGCGTGCACATCGCCTTCGGCGCCAGTGCCGGGATCGGCGGCACCGTGTCGATCCCGATTCACCTCGACGTGGTGGTCCTCGATGCCAGCCTCGAGGTGGACGGCCGCCCGATCCTCGAGGCCGGCCGTTACGTGCTCCCCGAGCACGTGATGTGACACTGCTTGCCGTTCCGAACGTCTCCGAGGGCCGCGACGCCGGCGTGGTCGCCGAGATCGCCCGAAGTTTCGAGGCGCGCCTGCTCGGCGTCCACTCCGATCCCGATCACCACCGCAGCGTGCTCACCCTGGCCGGTGAGCCCGGACAGCTCGCGCCCGGCGTGCTGGCCGGCGCCGCCGCCGCCGTTCGCCTGATCGACCTCAGGCGCCATCGGGGCATCCATCCCCGCGTGGGCGCGCTGGACGTGGCGCCGATCGTCTACCTGAGCGACTCCGAGCGCGGCGCCGCATGCGCCG
>JALYXK010000418.1 GCA_030947145.1 Actinomycetota bacterium | reverse complement strand
GAGCTGGCCCGGGCGGCTCGGGCGGCCCGGGACGCACTGCTGGCCGGCGACGCCGTCGAACTCTGCCGGTCGGTGGACGCCAGCTTCGAGGCGCGACGAGCGATGCTGGTGCTCGACCCCCGGCACGTCGAGATGATCGAGCTGGCCCAGGCCGCCGGCGCGAGCGCCAACTACACCGGCTCGGGCGGAGCGATCGTCTGTGTCTGCCGCGACGAGGCCGAGCGCCTCGCGGTGGACGAAGCGCTGGCCGGGGCAGGTTGTGAGGTCGCCCGGGTCCGGGTTCAGCCGTAGCCGCGGCCAGCAAGGAGCGGGGCCGTCGCCGCCGAACCCCGGTGAGCATGAGCAAGGCTCGCCTCGAGGCGTTCTCCGACGGCGTGCTCGCGGTAGCGATCACGCTGCTGGTGCTGAACCTCCGGGTCCCGCCGACGAAGGACTCCCAAGGCCATCCACTCTCCCTCGGTCCCGAACTGCTCAAGATGTGGCCGCAGTACGCCGCCTACGTGACCTCGTTCCTGACGATCGGGATCATCTGGATCAATCACCACGCCATGATCAGCCGCCTGCGCGAGGTCGATCACGGGATCCTGATTCTCAACCTGCTCCTGTTGATGAGCATCTCGGTCCTCCCGTTCGCCACCAACCTGATGGCCGAGTATCTGAAAGGCAGCCGAGGTGAGCACCTCGCCGCCGGGGTCTACAGCGGCGCATTCCTGGTGATGTCGATCTGCTTCTCCGCGCTCAACCGCCACATCCTCTTGCTGAAGGTCGACCTGCTCCATGATCCCCCGTCCGAACAGTGGCGACGGACTGCCTTTCGCCGCTCCCGCTCGGGCCTGCTTCCGTACTTGGTCGCCACGGTGCTCGCCGCGGTCTCGCCGTACCTGACTCTGGCGATCTGCGGAGCGCTGGCGGTGTTCTACGCGCTGCCTTTCGCCAGCAGCGCTGGCACCGAAGACACAGGCTGGGTGCCGTGATTTCAGAAATTGCGCGGCAGCCACGCGGTCGCGTTTGTTAGCTCCCCGCTCGGGGCAGCAATGCGCTGAGGCTTTCAAACCGAGAAAGGGCATTTATGAGCGACATAACTGACAAAGTCACGGGCAAGGCCAAGCAGGCTGCCGGTGACATCCTGGGCGACTCATCGCTGCACCGCGAGGGTCGCAAGGAGGAGCGCAAGGGCGATGCCAAGGAAGAGGCCGCTCGCGCCGAGGATCGCGCCGACGAGAAGGCCAGCGAGGTCGCCAAGCTCGAGCGCGAGACCAACTAGCTCGAAGGCGTTCGATGGTTGACCCGGCGGGCCTCACCGGCACCGCCGGGTCAACCGGTTCTATTCCTCGAAGGTGAACGGTTCGAGCATTGCCGAGCAACTGAAATCAGCGGTTCAGCAGCCGGCGCGTCCTCCGTTGAACCATGGCGACGTTGATCCCGAGAAGCGCCACCTCGGAGGCGAGGTTCAAGGCGCCGAGGACGTTCACCAGCCGCTTCAGTCGCGCCGCTCGCCTCGGGGTCTCCGGTGCGGGATCGCGACCCGAATCGACCGGCACGGCTCCCTCCGGCGCCTCCCGGGCGAAGCCGACGCCACCAGCGGCCGACGCCAGTCCGGTCACGACGACTGCCGCGACCGCGACGTCCTTGGCTAGCACCATGGTTCGCTCCCCCCGGCTGACCCAGAGCGCGCCCAGTTCCTCTCGCCGGGACGGCAGCCAGCCCCCCACCAGCCCGGCCAGCGCCAGCGAGTTGACCGTGCCGTAGCGCCGCCAGGTGCGGTTGAGCACCTTGCCGCGCTCGGCCTTGTCGGTGATCTGAGCCAGGGCGGGGTTCATCGCCACCCGGCCGAAAAGGTTCCCGCCGATCAGCGCAGCCAGGGAAAGTTCTTGAGAGAAGTCCCGGGCAGCCTGGGCAGAGCGCACGCCGTGATCCTTACCCGCTGACTTGGCGCGGCAATCCGTGACGAAGCGTGGATCCGCGGGTAAGGTCGAATCGATGCTGAAAGCGGAGAGGGTGGCATCGGCGCGTCCGCCCCAGGGCGGAGCGGAACCGTGCGCTGAGGAGGACCGGCAGTTCGCGCCGCGGACCCGTCAGCTGACCCACGCGGTGCTGGATGGTTTCAAGCAGCACGACCTGCTCACCTCGGCCAGCGCGATCTCGTTTCAGATCCTCACCGCGATCATCCCGTTCGCGCTGTCGCTGCTCGCGCTGGCCGGGCTGTTTCATCTCGAGAGCATTTGGCGCGACCACCTGGAGCCGCACGTCAGGGCGAATGTCTCTCCGGCCATGTTCTCGGTGATCAGCGGCGGTGTGCACAAGGTCTTCACCGGCCAGCGCGTGCTGTGGGCCACGGGGGGTGGACTGCTGGCGGTATGGCAGGTGTCGGGGGCGGTGCGGGCGGTGATGGGCGCGCTGGCTCGAATCTACGGGTCATCGACCGAGCGACCGTTCGTGCGCCGCTACGCGATCTCGTTTGCGCTCTCGATCGAGGTCGGGGCGATCTTCATCCTGGTGGCGATCTGCCTCTTGTTCGCGCCGTTCTTCTCGCCGGCCCATCCTGGCGCCGGGTTCGACACGTTCGCCTTCGTGGTGCGCTGGGTGTTGTCGCTGGGCCTGCTGCTGGTGGCCGTCGCGCTGCTGGTGCGCCACGCTCCGGCCACGCATCAGACGGTGCCCTGGGTCAGTCTCGGCGCGACGATCGTGATCGTGTCGTGGGTTATCGCCTCGCTTCTGTTCTATCTCTACTTGACCGAGATCGCGTCCTATAAGTCGGTGTTCGGGAGCCTCTCGGTGATCATCGTGGCGATGGCCTATCTCTACATCTCCTCCACGGCGTTCCTGTTCGGCGCCCAGCTCGACGCGATCCTCCGCGCGCAGGTCACTGGGACGTTGTCCGGCGTCCCAGTGACCGCGGAGTGAGGGTCGCCGATCAATCCGCCCGCGGGCGGGTCAACGAACCGTAGGCATCGGGCCGACGCGTGGTCAGGAACGGGAACAACTCCAGCCAGTCGCCGCGCTGATCGAGGTCGAG
>JALYXK010000151.1 GCA_030947145.1 Actinomycetota bacterium | reverse complement strand
GGAGTCGGACGGGCTGATCGTGGTGCGTAAGCGGATGGGGGCGAGCGAGGATCGGCTGGAGATCGCGATATCCGAGGTGCTCTCGGACGTCACGCACGAGATGGGGTCGCCTGGCGGCGCGCTCGAGAAGGATGGCGTCGAGGCCCACCTCCAGGAATTGCTCGCCGAGAGCCCGGAATGGTGCGGTGAGGGGTTCCGGCTCGTGCGCCGCGAATGGCCGACGGACATCGGGCCGGTCGACCTGATGTGCCGCGACGGCGACGAGGCGTGGGTGGCGGTCGAGATCAAGCGAGTCGCCGGGATCGAGGCCGTCGAGCAGCTGACCCGCTATCTCGAGCGGATCCGGCTCGACCCGGCTCTGGCGTCGTGCCGTGGCGTCCTGGCGGCGCAGACGATCAAGCCGCAGGCACGCGTTCTCGCGGAGGCGCGCGGGATCGCCTGGGTGGAGGTCGACCTCGCGGTTCTCCGCGGCGAGCGTGAGCCGGACCTGAGACTGTTCGCGGCGTGAGCGCCTGAACGCGCCGCCGCGAGTGCGCTTTCCGGACAGATGGATGTGCGTAAGCAGCGGATGCCGGGAATACTTCGGCGCATGGGGAAGACCGGCATGTCGCGGACTCGACGCCGCGGCCGCTTAGCGCCGATAGCGATCGCGTGGGCGTTCGTGCTCCTGCTGCCGGCCGCGGCCGCTGGTGCTAGCTCGTCGGCTCTCACCCGTTACCTCGGTGCCCCCGGCCACTGGGTGACCACCGGGCCCGTGACAAGCGGTTACTCGATCGAGGGAACTCTCGGCTTCCTGTTGGAGTCGAGCGTTGCCGGGACCGCTCCGCTGTACGGCTGTTTGGACGGATCGGACCACTTCCTCTCGCTCAGTCCGGTGTGCGAGGGTCAGACGGTGCTGCGGACCGAGGGCTGGATCTACGCCTCCCCGCCCAGCAGCGTCGCCTCGTCGGCGATCTATCGGTGCCGTGACGGCTTTGACCACTTCGCCGCCACCGACCCCGGTTGCGAAGGCCAGGTGAACGAGGGCCTGCTGGGATATGCGCTCAGCTCCGCGCCGCTGAACCGCTACAACGGCGGCTCGCACTGGGTTACAACAGGTATCCCGCCCAGTGGCGATGCCCTGGAGGGAACGCTCGGCTACCTCGTCCAGGGCCTATCCGGCGGCGCTACGAAACCGCTGTACGGGTGCGAATCCGATGGGAGTCAGTTCCTGTCGCTGAGCCTCGGCTGCGAGGGAACGACCACGCTCGATGTCGAGGGCTGGATCTACTCATCGGCCCCGAGCGGGCTGGGCTCGAATCCCATCTACCGCTGCCGTGACGGCGCCGACCACTTCGCCGCCACCGATCCCGGTTGCGAGGGGCAGGTGACCGAGGGCCTGCTCGGCTACGCACTGCAGTCGCCCCTCGCACCGCTCTCGGCGCCCGTTCCGCCGCCGCCCGCGTGGCCGGGGCCAGTCGCCACGGTGGTCCCGCTACCCGTTGCCAGCCATCACCGCCGCGTGCTGCGCGTCAAGCTCGTGCTGAGCTGGACATGGCATCGGGCCACGACTCGGCTCACCCGCGCGCGGATCGGGCGGCTACCCAGAGGCGCGACGATCCGCATCAGCTGCCGGGGGCCTGGACCTGCGTGCCGCTCGCGAACGATGGTCGCTGGAGTGCGACGGGTTCGCCGGCTGGCGGGCTCGCTGGACGGTCGCGTGTACAGCGCCGGCGACCGCTAGGGCTTCTGCGCGGGCATGGACCTGAAGGCCTTCGTGACCGGCGAGCGGCCATACGTGGGCGACCGCGGGTTCGCGGGGATCGTCCAGCGCCCACCCGCCAAGCCGCTGGTCGCGGCGATCGAGAGGTTAGCCGTGGCGGGGGGCCTCGAGGTCGCGCTCGCGTGTGACCTGATGGTGGCGGCGCGAGAGGCAAGCTGGGGATTCCCGAGGTCAAGCGCTCGCTCGTCGCCGCCGGCGGAGCACTGCTGCGGCTGCCACGAACGCTCCCCCGCGCCGTCGTCATGGAGCTCGCGCTCACCGGCGATCCGATCTCCGCCGAGCGCGGCTACGAACGGGGATTGGTCAACCGGTTGGCCGATCCGGGCGGCGCGCTCGACGAAGCGCTCGCGCTGGCCGATGCCATCGCCGCCAACGGCCCGCTCGCGCTCGCGGCGACCAAACGCATCCTCGCCGAGGGACCGGACTGGTCCGAAGCGGAGTTCTGGCAGCACCAGGGCGAGATCGCCGGCCCGGTGTTGGGCTCCGCCGACGCCCGCGAGGGGGCAACGGCGTTCGCGGAGAAGCGCGCGCCGGTGTGGAAGGGACGCTAGCCCCGCCCCCAAGACCTGGCTCCCGGCGCTCAGCGGCCTATCGCTTCTAGAGGAGGTCCGTCGAGTCCGAAGGGAGCACGACGGCGGCACCCACTAGCCCGCCTCCGGCCCCCACGCCGTGGCCACCAGCGACCGTGGACCTCCTCGGTCGCGGTGCTCGCACAGATAGATGCCCTGCCAGGTGCCGAGCCCGAGGCGCCCGTGGGCGATCGGCAAGGTCAGTGACGGGCCGACCAGCGCGGCCTTGATGTGGGCGGGCATGTCGTCGGGCCCTTCGAGCGTGTGGGTCCAGTAGCGCGCGCGCTCGGGAACGGCCTCGTTGAACCATGTCTCGAAGTCGCGGCGCACATCCGGCGAGGCGTTCTCGTTGAGCGCCAGGGACGCCGACGTGTGCTGGATGAGCAGGTGGAGCATCCCGACCTCGAGCTCGCGCAGCTCGGGCAGCGCTTCGAGCACCTCGCGCGTCACCAGGTGAAATCCGCGCGGTCGGGGCTGGAGCTGGAACTGTCGCTGGAGCCACACGCGACGGAGCCTAGAGGGCGCGCCGTTCGACGCGCGCCAGAGGAAGCGCGGATATACAAGCTCGGCGGCGTGAGCGGCAAGCACCACAGCCTCCATACCGGCCAGAGCTACTTGGCCAAGGCGCCGTAGCCGCGGCGGCAGCGTAGCGCCGCTCGCTCACCCGTCTGGCAGCCGGACCACGCGCATCTCCACGTGCTCGCCGCGGAAGGGAATGCCCTCGGCCTCGAGCAGGGCCCGCTGGCGCTGCCCCTGGGTGAGCGATCCGTCGGCACGGACGATCCGGTGCCAGGGGACGCCGGGGTCCGTGCAGGCGTGGAGCACGGCGCCCGCGAGCCTGGGA
>JALYXK010000400.1 GCA_030947145.1 Actinomycetota bacterium | reverse complement strand
GCGGTGCTTCGCGTCGAGCGCGTGTTCGAAGGTTCCGCGAAAGGTCAAGGGTTCTCATGCGATTGGCCGAAAACTTGAACCCGGGTGGCTGGGGTGGGAGGAGCCCTGCCACCCGGGTTCCGCATGCGATGCCCACTTTATCCCACATTGCCCCACGATGCAACCCGGCGATCACTCGCTCTCCCACCCGACCCTACCGCGCACCTCAAGAACGCCGCTTTCCCCCGTGCCCGCTGCGGCAACGCCCCTCGACCCGGGCCGGGCGTCGGGACCGATGACCTGCAAGCGCGCGTGCAGTTGGGGGTGATGCCGAGCCAGGTTGCAGTTCGGACCCGATTCCGTCCGCACCACGTGCCTACGTGGCGCCCGCCCGAGAACTGCTTGACCTCTGTCCGGGCTCAGCGGCGCCGGTCGGGGCTGCGGCTACGCACTCGCTTCGGGCTCTTGCCCGGTCGGCTGCTGCGCCGTCCTGGCCAGCGGCAGCTCGAGCACGAGCCTTGCTCCCCGCTCGGACGGCGCGGCGCTCAGCCGCCCGTGGTGCTCGGCGGCGATCGCGCTGGCGATCGCCAGTCCGCGTCCGCGTCGGCAGTCGCGCCGGCGGGCTCGACGGGCCAGCTCGGCCACCGACGCCCGTAGGCCCGGACCGTCGTCGACCACTTCGATCCGCACCCGCTCGCGCTCGGTGACCTGTTTGACGTCGATCGCCCCTCCCCCGTGCTCAATGGCGTTGGCGATCAGGTTGCCAGTCACCTGAGCCAGGCGCAGACGATCACCCCAGACCCGGGCCCGCTGCCCTCCGGCCAGCAGCCGGACACTCGTCTGGCTCGCCTGCGCCGCCGGTCGGAGCGCCTCCACCGAGTCGCGCAATAGATCTCCGACGTCGACCGTGTCCACTGCGCCCAGCCGCCGAGGCCGCCCGCGCGAAAGGGTCAGGTCCTCCAGAGCGAGGCCGGCTCGACCGAGTTCCTGGTCGATCGCCCGCAGCCGCTCGGGCGAGAGCTCGCCCGTCCGCGCACCGAGTTGCAGGCCCAGCCGCGCCGCCGTGATCGGCCCGCGCAGCTCGTGGCAAGCATGGGCAATGCCCTCGTCGATGTCGGACCGAGCGCGCCAGCCGGCCACGGCCAGCAGCACCGCCGGCGCCGTCACCACACACCAGAGGGCAACGACCATCGGGCTCATCACCGGACTCCGCCGTCGACGAGCCGGTAGCCGATCCCCCAGACGTTGACCACAAATCGAGCGCCCGTCGCGTTCAGCTTCTTGCGCAGCCGGGCGGCGTGCGAATCCAGCGTCCTCGTGGTCCCGAGCGATTGGAAGCCCCACACGCCACGCAGCAGCTCCTCGCGGGTGAACACGCGGGTCGGCTCGCTGGCCAGCGCCCGCAGCAGCGAGAACTCCTTGTTCGACAGCGCCACCGGCCCACCGTTGAGCCAGACCTGACGCGACACCGTGTCGAGCTCGAGCGGCCCGACGCGGATCCTGGCCGAGCCCGGTCGGTGGCTCGTCCGTCGCAGCAGCGCCGTCACCCGGGCATGGAGCTCCGCATAGCTGAAGGGCTTGCTGACGAAGTCATCGCAACCGCGGCGGAACCCGCGGAGCCGGTCGAGCTCGGTGCCGCGGCCGGAGAGCACGATCACCGGGAGGTCCGGGTCGGTCCTCCCGGCCGTGCGGTCGGCGTCCCGGACGGCGCCGAGCAGATCGAGCCCGTCTCCGTCCGGCAGGCCGAGGTCGACGATCGCCAGATCGGGGAACTCCTCCTCCAGCAGGTGCCGGGCCTCGCCCGCGCACTCGGCCGTGAGGATCCCGAAGCCGTCCGCGGCGAGGTTGTCCGCCAGGAACGTGCGAGTGCCGCGGTGGTCCTCTACGACTAGGATTGTGGCCGCTGCTCTTTCCATGCTCACCAGAGCCCGCAGCGGTCGAAATTCTCCCCCCTGAGGCTGCAACATCGCGTTCAGCCGCTGCGTCGGGGGAGGATTCCCAAATATGATGCCGACGGCCTATGTACCGACGCGGGAACTACAGCTCCGGCGAAGACTTCGTGCTGGAATACGGAGAGCTGCGCTTCACCTTCAACGAACGCGATTTCCGCGAGCGCTGTGAGCAGGCGGCTCGCCGGCTCGGCTTCATCGGCACCGCCGTAGAGGAGGACGAGGCCGAAGACCTGATCAACCTCGTCGTCAACGGCGAGGTCACCGATCCGGCCTCCGCCCTCGGCGAGCACGTCAACGACTGCTGGCCGGAGCTGGTCGGCCCCTCCGATCGCTCACTCGTGCACTGGATGCGGCGCCTGATCTTCCGCAGCGCCTGGCTCGACCAGCGAGTCAAGGAAGGCGAGCTCGACGTCCTGTTCGACGAGGACGCCAGCGCGTTCGTCTACATCCAGCCCGACCGCGGCGGCGAGCCGATCGAGCTCGCGCCGGAGCCGAGCTGGAACCGCGTCGCCTACGTGCGGCGCTAGCCCTAGGACTAGCCGCCGGATCCAATCACGGCGGAGATGTCCTGATCGTGGGGCGCGGGATTGTCGAGCAGCAGCCGAGGGATCGTCACCAGCCGGTAGCCCTTCGCCCGCAGCCGCTTGATGATCAGCGGCAGCGCGGCCACCGTCTCGGAGCGGTCGCCGCCGGCGTCGTGGAGGAGGATGATCGCGCCGGGGCGGGCGCCGGAGACGGCCGACTTGACGATCGCCGAAACCCCCGGCCGGCGGTAGTCGCCGGTATCCACCGTCCACAGGATCATCAGCATCCGGTACTTGTGCAGGAGCGACAGGGTGTTCGAGTTCCAGAGGCCGTAGGGCGGGCGGAACATGCGCGGGAAGGCTGCGCCGTAGTTGCCGATCACGGCCGTCTGCTTCAGCAACTGGGAGAGCTGGTCGCGGCGGGAAAGGTGGGACATCGGGGCGTGGGCCTCGGTGTGGTCGCCGATCGGGTAGCCGTCGGCGACGATCCGAGTGGTCGAGGCGTTGAAGTAGCGCTCGAGGATCCCGACCTCGAAGAATGTCCCCGGCACGTGCTCGCGCTCGAGGGCGGACAGGACTGCGGGCGTGTAGGGCCCGGGGCCGTCGTCGAAGGACAGCGCGATCTCCTTGTGCTGCGAGCCGGCGATCCGCACCCAGGGCGTGTAGCTCAGGGTCCGGTCGATCGCGCCGTTCTCCGCCCGCTGCTCGTCGACGGCGAAGGACCCGGCGCCGCTGCCGGCCAGCGTGCGGACACGGGCGAAGAAGCCCGGCGGGGCCAGCCGGGCTTGGGGATGGTGCAAGGCTGAACCGCCGGCGCCGATCACGATCCCGATCACCAGCGCCAGCCCGGCCAGCACCAAGACCGCGGCGGCCCGTCGGCGACGGTGGTGCGGCGCGTTGCTGCGCCGCACAGCCTGCTTCGGCGCGCCCCCTCCCGAGGGCCGCCCGGATCGGCTGCGAAGTGCGGTGGCTCCGTCGTCCATCGGAGGGTCGGTCCCATCATGCCTGGTCCCAGGACGCGATGACGTGCCCCGATCGGGACGGCCCGCGTACCGACCCGCATGGAACGCCCGCGTGCCGCCCCTCCCACTACCCTCCGACCCCATGCAAGCGCGCGTCTGGGCGGTGATCCCTACCTACAACGAGGCGGCGAATGTCGAAAGGATCGTCCGCGCAGCCGCGGCAGAGTTGCAACGAATCGTGCCGGGCGAGCACCGCATCCTGGTCGTCGACGACAGCTCCCCGGATGGCACGGGAGCGATCGCCGACATGCTGGCCGGCGAGCTCGACACGGTGGCGGTGCTTCACCGTGCGGCCAAGAACGGCCTCGGTCACGCGTATCTCGACGGGTTCGCGTGCGCGCTCTCCGGTGGAGCGGACCTGGTGATCGAGATGGACGCCGACTTCTCGCACGATCCCCGCTATCTCGGGGACCTGCTGGCCGCCGCCGGGGATGCCGATCTGGTGCTCGGCTCGCGCTATGTGCGCGGCGGCGGGGTGCGCAACTGGGGACTGCTGCGCCGTCTGGTCTCCCGCGGCGGCGGCATTTACGCAAGGCTGATCTTGCACGTCCGGATCCACGACCTGACGGGAGGCTTCAAGTGCATCCATCGGGAGGTGCTCGAGGCGATCGACCTGCCGAGCGTGCGGGCCGAGGGGTACGTGTTCCAGATCGAGGTGACTTACCGAGCGATCCTGGCGGGATTCAGGGTCCGTGAGGTGCCGATCGTGTTCACTGATCGGACCGCCGGATCTAGCAAGATGTCTTCCCGGATCGCGCTCGAGGCGATGTGGCTGGTGCCGAAGCTGCGCCGTAGCGCTCGGCTGGCGATCGGGCAAGTGCCGTCCGGGCGATGACCGTCGGGCGGCCGCCGCCCGCAGCCCTAACGTAATCGCAATGTCGTCAACACAGCAGCCGACCCCGCCGCGGGCATCCTGTTGACAATGAGCGTCCACAGTCCGCTCGGCGCCACCACGCGGAACGGTGGGTTCGAACTCAGATCTCGCGCGCTCGGCGCACGCCGCGCCTCGACCGAGGCGCGCGTCGGCATGCTCGGCCTGGGCGGGCTCCTGCTCACCGTGTTCGTGGTCTCGATCTCGGCAGCCCACACCCATTCGCTGCTGCCGGAGTCGGTCCGGCTGGGCCTGCCGAGCTGGCTCGCGGGCCCGTTCGGGAGTTCCGGCTTCGATCTCGGCGCCGGCGGCCTGATCTCGCTGATGGTGGCGATGTTCGGCTGCTACGTGGTCGCCGTGCGCTACGCCGATCGCCTGTCGGGACGATCGGTGCTGATGACCATTGCCGCGCTCAACGCGTTGATCCTGCTCGCTCCGCCGCTGCTCTCGACCGACGTCTTCAGCTACCAGGCCTACGCGAGAATGTGGGCGCTGGACGGGGCCAACCCCTATCTGCACGGCCCGAGCGTGATCTCGCTCGATCCGCTGTACCCGTTCATCGGAGCGAAATGGGTCGGCACGCCCACTGCCTACGGTCCGCTGTTCACGCTGCTCAGCTACGTGCTCGCGCCGCTGTCGATTGCCGCGAGTGCCCTGGCCTACAAGGCGCTGGCCGCGATCGCCAGCCTCTGCTGCGTCGCGCTGCTGTGGAACGCCGCCCGTCTGCGGGGCCTGGATCCGGTCAGGGCGGTCGCCGTGGTCGGGCTCAACCCGCTGGTCGTGGTCTACGGCGTGGGCGGCGGGCACAACGACCTGCTGATGCTCGCGGCGGTCTGCGCGGGCGTGTACGCGATGCTGCAGCACCGCGAGCGAGCCGGTGGAGCGATGATCGCCGTGGCGGCCGGGATCAAGCTGACCGCCGGGCTGTTCCTCCCGTTCGCGATCGCCTCGGAGATCGGCCTGGGCGGCCGCCGACGCCGCCGCGACTTTCTGATCGGTGCGGGTGCCGCGCTCGGGCTGATCGCCATCGCCGGAATTCTGGCCTTCGGGACCGGGCCGCTGCACCTCCCGGCCACGCTGGAGAAGACCCAGAACGCCGGCGACTGGCACAGCATCCCGGGCTTCATCTCGACCCGCCTCGGGCTCGGCGAGATCGGGCATGCGACCGGCATCGGACTCAGCGTGGTGTTCATCGGCCTATGCCTCTGGCTGCTGCGCCGAGTCGCAATCGGCGCGATGGACTGGATCGACGGCGCCGGCTGGGCGACGCTGGCGATGATCGTCTCGGCCGGCTCGCTGCTTCCCTGGTACGTGGCCTGGCTGCTGCCGATGGTCGCACTGTGCTCGGATCGGCGGCTGTGGCGGTCGGGCACCGTGATCACCGGAGTGGTCCTCGGCATCCAACTGCTGGGCTACATACCCCACGGCAGCTCGCTGCTGGGTTTGTAGCGCCGTCAGCTCCGTAACATGGAACCCGTGAGCGTCTCGGCCAGCCACGAATCCGGTCCTCGGGCACTCGGGCTGCTGAGCGTCGTGGCCCCGGTCTTCAACGAAGAGGCTCTGATCGAGGAGTTCTACGCGCGCGTCTGCAGCGCCTTGGACGGGATCGAGTTCGAGCTCGTGCTGGTGGACGACGGATCGACAGACGGCTGCCCAGCCGCGATGGAGGCGCTCGCCGCGAGCGATCCCCGAGTCCACCTCGTTTTCCTATCGCGGAACTTCGGGCATCAGACCGCGCTCACCGCCGGGCTCGATCACGCTCAGGGCGACGCCGTGGTGATGCTCGACGCCGATCTACAGGATCCACCGGAACTGATCCCCCGGATGCTCGACCACTGGCGCGCGGGCTGTGATGTCGTGTACGCAGTCCGCGCGCAGCGCGACGGGGAGTCCCGCTTCAAGCTGGCCACCGCACGGTGGTTCTATTCCCTGTTCGACAAACTCGCGCAGGTTGAGCTCGACCACAACTCCGGCGACTTCCGGCTGCTGGACCGTCGCGCCCTCCAAGCCCTTCTGTCGATGCGCGAGCGTAACCGCTTCCTGCGGGGGATGACGGTATGGGTCGGTTATACGCAGGCCGCGGTGCCCTACCGCCGCGATCCGCGCTACGCGGGCGTGACCAAGTACACGGTTGGAAAGATGCTCCGCTTCTCGCTGGACGCGATCTCGTCGTTCTCGCATCGGCCGTTGCAGCTGGCCACGCTGCTCGGATTCCTGTTTTCGACGCTCGCCTTCGTGGCGATTCCGGTGGTGATCGTGCTCCGGATCCTCGGGTCCTATCTGCCCGGCTTCGGGGCGATCACCATCACCGTGTTGCTGCTCGGAGGAATCCAGCTGATCTCGATCGGAATCATCGGCGAGTACGTCGGCCGGATCTACGACGAGGTCAAGGGACGGCCGCTGTATCTGGTCAGAGCGACGCGCAACTTCACCGAGGGCGAGATCGCGGACCCGCCGCGCCCCGTGGTCACGCACCGCCCGGACGCCGGTTAGCCACCGGCCGGATTCGGTCCGGCCGCCGGGTTGGGCTGCCAGCCGGAGCTGAGGTCGGGCTCGGCCCCGGGACGCAACTGGCGCACGGTGGCCCCGGTAGGCCCGGACGGTTCGCTCAGGGCCCGCTCGAGCACGGCGATGCGGCCGGCCAGGCCCTTGATGGCGTCGGCGATCGGGTCGGGAAGGTGCAGCCAATCGGCGTCGGGACCCTCCGGCTTCCTCCCTTCGACACGCACGGGATGGCCGGGGTTTCCCACCACGGTGGAATTCGGCGGGACGTCATGGATCACCACGGTGTTGGCGCCGATCTTCGAGCCGTGGCCGACGATGATCGGTCCCAGCAGCTTGGCGCCCGAGCCGATCGTCACGTTGTCCTGCACGGTCGGATGGCGCTTGCCGGTGGCGAAGCCGGTGCCGCCGAGCGTGACGCCCTGGTACATCGTCACGTCCGCTCCGACCTCCGCGGTCTCGCCGATCACCACACCCATGCCGTGATCGATGAACAGGCCATCCCCGATCCTGGCTCCGGGATGGATCTCGATGCCGGTGACGCTCCGCGCGAGCGCGGCAATCGCGCGCGGGAGCACGGGCACGCCCACGCCGAACAGCGCATGGGCGACTCGGTGCGCGAGCAGAGCCTGCACTCCCGCCCAGGTGGCCAGGATCTCGAGCGAGCTGACGCCGCGCGCCGCGGGATCGCGGCTGTGCGCGGCGGACACATCTCGCCTGATCTCCGCGGCAGTGCGGGCCGCGAGCCGCAAGCCCACCATCGGCAAAGCGTACCGGCCTTCACACCTCGGCGGAATGCGCGGGCGGGCGAGACGGTCGGTTGGGCGCAAGCGAACTTCCCGGGACGACCGCTGGCGACCCTGAGTACGTTTCGGAGCGGGACAGGTCTGGGAGTGACTCAGAGTTAGCAATCGCTCGTCCCGGCCGGGGCAGCATCCGGCGCTACGGGGCGAAGAATGGGGTCGAGACGTAGCGCTCGCCCGAGTCGGGGAGGATCGTGGCGATGCGGGCGCCGCGGTACTCGGGCCGGCGGCCCACCTCCAGGGCCGCCCACACGGCGGCGCCGCAGGAGATGCCGGCCAGCACGCCCTCTCTACGGGCCAGCAGGCGGGCGGTGTCGATCGCGTCCTCGTCCGCGACCGGGATCACCTCGTCGATCACCTCGCGGTTGAGCACGGCGGGGACGAACCCGGCGCCGATTCCCTGAATCTTGTGCGGGCCCGGGGAGCGCCCGGTCAGCACGGCGGAGGAGAGCGGCTCCACCGCGACGATCCGGCAGCCCGGATTTCGCTCCTTGAGGAACTCCCCGACTCCGGTGATCGTCCCCCCGGTGCCGACCCCGGCGACGAACGCGTCGATCCGCCCGTCGAGGGCCTCCCACAGCTCCGGCGCCGTCGCGCGACGGTGCGCCTCGGGGTTGGACGGGTTGGAGAACTGGTCCGGGAGGAACACCTCGGCGCGCGAGGCCAGCGCCCGGGCCGCTGCGACCGCCTCGTTCATGCCGCCAAGCGACTCGGTGACCTCGACCCGGGCCCCGTAGAGCCGGAGCAGGCCCTCGCGCTCGCGGCTCATCCCCTGCGGCAGCGTCAGGATCAGGTCGTAGCCCTTGGCCGCGCAGACGAACGCCAGCGCGATCCCGGTGTTGCCGCTGGTGGCCTCGACGATCGTGCTGCGACCGGGCTCGATCCGCCCCTCGCGCTCGGCCGCTTCGATCATCGCCACCCCGATCCGGTCCTTGACGCTGCCTCCGGGGTTGAACGACTCGAGCTTGGCGAACAACTCGACTTCCAGGCCCGGCGCCATCCTGGTCAGCTGAACGATCGGCGTACGGCCGACATGTTCAGAAATGTTGGTAGGGATTCGCGCCATTACCGGACAACCTTGCCACATCCTCGACCCGGACTGACCCGGAGCGCGGGTGACGTGGCCCCAGCGGCGCGATCCCTAGATCTGGTACATACCGGCGCCGGCCGCGCGCGATTCCGCGTCGGCGAGCTCGGCGATCGTCGAGGCGGCGAGCACCGCGCGAGCGGCTCTGGCCGCGTCGGCGAAAACCCCGGTCGAGCCCTGGCCCACCGGTCCGTCCAGTAGTTCCACGACCTCGAGCACGGTCACCTCGGTCGAAGGCCGGGCAAAGCTGTAGCCGCCCTTGACGCCACGCTGCGAGCGGAGGAGCCCGGCCCGGCGCAGCGAGGCGAACAGCTGCTCGAGGAACTGGATCGGGATGCCGCCCCGCCGCGCCAGCTCGGCGATCGGGACGGGATTGGCGTCACCCCGGCGGTGAAGCTCGACCAGCGCCTTGACGGCATACGGCGACTTCGTGGTGATCGAGATCATCTGCCGGCTAGCCGGCTAGCCGGCTTGCCCGAGCAACGAAACGCCGGACATCATTGGCCCGACCAACAACAAGCGCCGGTTCTCGATAGACCCCATTCCGGTGTCAGCCTACCGCCTCGGCGCGCTGCGCCGAAACCTGAGCGCTGTGCCCCGGCGCCCGACACGTCGCGGCCACGCCGACCGCCACCATCCCGGCCGGCACGTCCTTGGTGACCACGGCCCCGGCGCCGACGATCGCGTCGCGACCGACGTTCACCGGGCCGAGAACGATCGCCCCCGCGTGAACTCTCGCCCCGTCCTCGATCACCGGCGCGCGCAGCGTCTCATCAAAGCCGATCGTGACCTGCTGGTTGATCCAGCAATTCGCCCCGACCGACTGCGCTGAGACGATCGTCGCAAAACCGTGCTGGATGAACAGCCCCGGACCAATCGAGTTGGTGGTGAGAAACAGCGTCCGTTCCCCCGGCCGTACGCGCCTCAGGACCCCGCTGTATATCCGGCCGACCTGGTTGCCGTGCGAGAGCCGGTGATAGAGCAGCGAGCGGAACTCGGCCAGGCGGACCAGTCGACGCAGCTCGCCCGCGTGGCCCTGAACCTCGCCCCAGCGCTTGGCGTCGGCATCGATCAGCGCCCGCTGGTCGGTGAGCCGGTAAGCCAGGCGAAACAGCATGCGCCTCAAGGTAGCGAAAGTGATCGCGCCCGGGCCGATCAGCTCAGAGCCAGCCGCGCTCGGTGGCGATCAGCACGGCCTGAGCTCGATCCATGGCCCCGAGCTTGCCGTAGACGTTGTGCAGATGCGTGCGCACGGTGCTCGTGGAGAGTCCGAGCTCGCCCGCGATCTGCTTGTAGACCATGCCCTTGGCCAGCCGGCGCAGAACCTCGACCTCGCGGGCCGACATCGGATTCGGGTCGATCTGGCGCGGACGGCTGCCTGAGGAGGGCAGCGGCAGGTCGTACATCACGGTGCGCAGCTCGGCCGGCTTCACCCCGACCACCCGGGCCGCACTCAGCAGCTCGTTCGGGTTGACGGTTCCGCCGAAGACATAGTGGGCGAGCATGTCAGCCAGGCGCACCAGCGCCGCCTCGCCCTCGCCGTCCTCCGCGTGGTGACGCTCGATCACGCTGGCGATCGACTTGGGCAACCCCCACCGCCGCGCCAGGACACCCCCGACCAGCGCATGATCCACCC
>JALYXK010000387.1 GCA_030947145.1 Actinomycetota bacterium | reverse complement strand
CCGCCGCCAGCACGATGAAGGCGACCACGCCGATCGGGACGTTGACGTAGAAGATCCACCGCCAGGTCAGGCTGGTGGTGAAGAAGCCCCCGAGCAGCGGACCGATCACGCTGGCCAGCCCGAACACCGCCCCGAAGCCCTGATAGCGGCCGCGCTCCCGCGGCGCTTCCCGTAGATGGGCGTGACCGCGGTCTGGGCTAGCAGGTAGGCGGTGACCACCCATGAGATATGGCTGAGGCCGCCGAGATCGCCGACGATCGTCGGCAGCGCGGTGGAGACGATCGTGGAGTCGAGCCCCGCCATCAGCATCACCAGCACCAGCCCCGAGAAGACGATCAGGATCCCGCGACGTTCACTGACCGCGGGCGTGGCGGCTGGAGCACCGGCGCTCACGCCGGCAGCGTATCGAGCAGTGCCCAGCTGCCCTGCATCAGCCGCTCAGCGGAGAACTCGGGATCGTCGAGCAGCAGCCGCCCCTGCTCCTCGCAGACGCTCAGCAGCATCCGGGCGAGCGCCTCGATGTCCAGCCTGGCCGGATCCGGGTGCACCCGCGCGATGCCCCAGCGGACGAGCGGCTCGAGTCGCCGCGCCAGCGCCGAGCGCCGCCGGTTGACGACCTTCTGGAGCGCGACCGGGGCGCTCTCGGGTCGCAGCAGCGCCACCCGCCAGGTCTGCGGTTGCGCCATCACCGCGCTGAGGAAGAGAGCCAGCGATTGTCCGAGCAGGAGCGCGGGTGGCCGGCCGGCCGGATCTTCGGGCAGCACGCTGTCGAGGGCCCGGCGCACGCGGCGGTCCTCGCGGTGGAGCAATGCCGCCAGCAGCACGTGCAGGTTGGCGAAGCTGCGGTAGACGACGGTCCGGTTGACCTGCGCCCGCCGGGCGATCGCCTCCATGCTGAGTGCGCCGAACCCCTCCTCGGCCAGCAGCGCGAGCGTGACATCGAGCAACTGCTCGCGGCGCTGCACCTGCGGTACCCGCCGGGGCGGGCGGACGCCCCCGCTGTCCGGATCGGTCAGAGCCGCGGGAGCCGGGGGCAGCGAGAGTGCCGGCGCGGGCTGGCCCCGGGGTGCCGCGTCGCTGGGGACCAGGGCGATCAGGTCCCGCACGAGCGCCGTCAGCCGCTCGGGGGTGAATCGCCGGGGATGGGCGAGCATCAGCCGGGCGGCGTCCTCGCCCGCGGCCACGATCACCCGGGCGGCCAGGGGATGGTCCAGCCCGAGCGGCCCGCCCCGCCGGGGGATACCCCAGTCCAACAGGGTGGTGACGCGGTCGGCGATCAGCCGGCGGCTGCGCCGGATCCGCTCGCGCAACTCGCTCGAGCTGCCGCGGGGGGGCATCAGGACCAGCCGCCAGGTCCGCGGATCGGACTTGACCGCCTCCAGGAAGGCGAGCACGCTGTCGAACAGGAAACGCTCCGGATCGACGTCGTCGCCGGGGTCGCTGCCGACGATCTCCAGCAGCGGCGTGAGCGCCGTCCGCTCGGCCGCGTCGATCAGCGCCAGCATCAGCCCCTGGAGGTCGCCGAAGTTGTCGTAGAGCACCGGGCGGGTGACGCCGGCGCGTCGCGCGACGGCCTCGATCGTGACCGCCCCGAAGCCCTTCTCGTTGAGCACATCCAGCGCCGCGTCGAGCAGCTGGGCGCGGCGCGCCTCGGGAGCCATGCGCGGCGTGCGCCGGGAGCTGGTGGCCATAACGGCAATGTTGCAGGTGGCGCGGCCTCGTGCACGCGGAGTTGAAAAATCGGGCGGGTCATGTAACGATCACGTAAGTAACGTTTACGTAGCTACGTGTCTGTTACAAATCCGGGACGAGTGGGCAAAGTGCAGAGAGGATGGCGGCGTGATCGTGAATGAGGTGGAGAGGCTGCCCGACTACGAGGTGGCAATCGCCGGGTCGGGGTTTGCCGGCCTGGGGATGGCGATCGGGTTGCGTCGCGCCGGCATCGAGGATTTCGTGATGCTCGAGCGCGGGGAAGCGCTCGGCGGCACCTGGCGCGATAACCACTACCCCGGGTGTGCCTGCGACGTCCCCACGCCGCTGTACTCGTATTCGTTCGCCCCCAATCCCCGTTGGTCGCACATGTACGCGCGCAGCAACGAGATCCGCGCCTATCTCGAGGACTGCGCCGATCGTTTCGGGGTCCGGCCGCATCTCCGCCTCGGCGCCGATGTAACCGGGGCCCGCTGGGACTCCGAGCGCCAGCGCTGGGTGGTCAATGTGGGCGGCGCGCCCGCGTTCACGGCCCGAATGGTCGTCGGCGGCTTCGGCGGGCTGAACCGTCCGGCCTTCCCGGACATCGAGGGCCTCGACGACTTCCAGGGCGCGATGTTCCACTCGGCTCAGTGGAATCACGATGTGCCGCTGGCGGGCCGGCGCGTGGCCGTGATCGGGACCGGCGCGAGCGCAATCCAGTTGATCCCCGAGCTCGCCCGGACCGCCGGCCAGGTGGTCGTCTACCAGCGCACGCCGCCATGGGTGCTGCCGAAGGCCGACCGCCGGATCAGCCGCCTGGAGCAGGAGCTCTACGCGCGGCTGCCGGTCACCCAACGCGCCGTGCGGGGTTTGATCTTCGCGTTCACCGAAGCGATCGGACACGGCACGACGCGGCGGCTCGGGCTGCTGGCGGCGCTCGAGCGCGTCGCCCGGGCCCACCTGCGGGCCTCGATCAAGGATCCCGAGCTGCGCCGCGCGCTGACCCCCTCCTACCGGCTCGGCTGCAAGCGGATCCTGTTCTCCAACGACTATTACCGGAGCCTGCCCCGCCCCAACGTCGAAGTCCTCACCGACGGGATCGCCCGGGTGACGGCGAGCGGGGTGCTCACCGCCGACGGCGTGGAGCGCGAGTTCGATGCGCTGATCTGCAGCACGGGCTTCCGCATCGAGGAGGTCTTCTCCGCGCTCGATGTGCGGGGCAACGAGGGCATCGCCCTGCAGGACGTGTGGGCGGACGGGATCTCGGCCCATCGCGGCACGACGATCGCCGGCTTCCCGAATCTCGCGCTGCTGTCAGGGCCGAACACGGGCACGGGCAGCACCTCGCAGGTTTACATGATCGAGGCGCAGATTCACTACGTGCTGGAGATGCTGCGCCTGCTGCGCGCGCGGGGGGCGGGCACGATCGAGCCGCGCGCCCAAGCGCAGGCGGAATACAACGAGTGGCTGCAGGAGCGGATGCGGCAGACCGTGTGGCTGCGCGGCGGCTGCAATAGCTGGTACCTGGACGAGCACGGGGTCAATCGCACTCTGTATCCCGGTCCCGGTTCGGAGTTCTGGCGCTCGCTGCGCTCCGTGCGCGAGGACGAGTACATCCTCGAGCCCGTCCGCCGCCCGGCGCGGCAGCCGGATCCCGTCGTCGTCAACTGACCCTCGGCCAAGTTAGGAGCCCACCCCACGATGCTGCCAAACCTTGCCGCCGCCGCCGCCGCGCCTCCGGCCGGCGGCGCCCCCCTCGGTCAGGTGATCGGTGCCACCGCCGCGGGAATGCTCCTGACCTGCGCCCTGGTGGTGATCGGCGGGCGCTATCGCGCCGGCCGGCTGGACGCGCTCGACGCGATCGCCCGCCCGTTCTCGTGGCTGCTGAAGGTGCCGGCCTGGGCCTCGCTGCCGGTCGCGCTGGCCACGGGCTCGCTGGTGCTGGCCGGCACCGGCTTCTACTGGGACGTCGCGGTCCACATCGACCGCGGCCGCGATCCAGGGCCGTTCGGGACTCCGGCGCACTACCCGATCCTGATCGGCCTCTTCGGGATCTTCGCCGCGGGCTGGCTGGCCATCGTGATGGCCCGCGGCGATGACGCCGGGCGCACCGGGGTGCGCCTGAGCCCGACGTGGACGGTCCCCACCAGTGGCCTGGTGATGATGGCCTGCGGCGGATTTGCGCTGATCGGCTTCCCTCTCGACGACGTCTGGCACGCGATCTTCGGCCAGGACGTGACGCTCTGGGGCCCGACGCACCTGATCATGCTGACCGGCGGACAGCTGATGATCCCGACGATCTTGGGGCTGCTGTGCGAAGGCCGGATGGCCGTCAGCGGCTCGAGCGAGCTGACCCTGGCCGCCGAGCGTGGTGCGGGCGCACGGGCCGGTCGGTGGGTCCTCGCGGTGATCGGCGCCGGCGGGATCCTCGCCGGCCTGACGATCTACCAGGCCGAGTTCGGCTACGGCGTGCCGCAGTACAACCTGCTCTTCCAACCGGCGCTGCTGGCCTTCACCGGCGGCCTCGCGCTGGTGCTCGGGCGGGCTCTGGCGGGACCGGGAGGAGCGATCTCCGCGGCGATGGTGAACGTTCTGCTCAGTGGATTCTTCGCCCTGTTCGTCGGGCCGGTGCTGGGTCAGGCGACCCCGCACTTCTCCACGTACATCCCCGCCGCGCTGTGCGTCGAGGTGGCTGCACTGATCGTCTCCCCGCGGCGCCTGGGCGCGTTCGTGGTGCTGGCCGGGGTGCTCGTGGGCACGCTGGGGACGCTCGGCGAGTGGGCCTGGACTCACATCTGGATGCCGATCTCCTGGCCGGGGCACTTCGTCTCCTCGGCGATCTCGATCGGGGTGCCGGCGGCGCTGGCCGGCGG
>JALYXK010000339.1 GCA_030947145.1 Actinomycetota bacterium | reverse complement strand
CGCTGCGTGATGGTGATCGAGAAGGTGTTGAAGATCACGAATGCACCCACCAGCACGGCGAGAAATCCGAATGCCAGCAGCCCGCCGGTGAGGATCCCCAGCTGGGCGGAGACCCGGCTGGCGTTGGCATCCACCTGACCCTGGGTGGTGCGGGCCACCAGTTCCGGTGAGAGCAGCGGCCGAACCTCGCGCAGCAATGTGCTCGCGGTTACCCCCTTGGCGGCGGCCACGTAGACGATGTCGGCCCGCCCCGCCTTGCCGTACAGGCTGCGCGCGGTTGCTAGAGAAAACACGGCAAAGGTGGCCCCTCCGGTGGACGCGCTGCCGAGACTGGCGATGCCCGAGATCCGGAACCGGCGGACCGGCTGGCTGGTAACGATCGGGACCAGGTCGCCGACCCGGTAGCCCTGGCGCTGCGCCGTCGCCGCGTCGATCGCGACCTCGTCGGGGCCACTGGGCCGCGTGCCGGCGGCGAAAGTCAAGCCGCTGAACGGCGGCGGGAGGTAGGACAGAGCCAGCGTGGGCAGACCGGTCGACTTGACGATCCTGCCGCCTCGCCCCACGATCGTGGCCACATCCGAGATCTGGCCCTGTGCCGTGGACACCCCCGGCAAGCGGCGGATCTTCTTGATCAGCGACACCGGCAGGTTGGCCGGGGCGTTGATCGCCGAGGTGATGTCCTGCTGGCTTGAGACGACCAGGTCCGCGCCCTTGCTCGCGTTGCTGAACAGCTGACGAAACGCGGAGTTGATGGTGTCGGTGAAGACGAACGTTCCGGTGATCATCGAGACGCCGACCACGACGGCGAGGGCGGTCATCGCGGCGCGTCGGCCGTCGGCGATCAGGCTGCGCAGCGCGAACCGCAGCATCAGTGGATGCCCTGCCGCCCGGCCGTCACCGCAGGGCCTTCAGCATGTCGAGGATCTCGGGGGCGGAAAGCCGCCCCGTCTCGCGCATGATCAGGCCATCACGCAGAAACAGGATCCGATCCGCGTTTGCCGCGGCCACCGGGTCGTGGGTGACGATCGCGATCGTCTGATGGAGATCGTCGGCCGCGCGGCGCAACATCGCCAGCACGATGTCGCTGGCATGGGAGTCGAGGTTCCCCGTCGGCTCGTCGGCGAAGACGATCGCGGGGCGGGACATGAGGGCTCGCGCGAGCGCGACCCGCTGCTGCTCGCCGCCGGAGAGCTCGGCCGGGCGGTGGCGGCGGCGATCCTGCAGACCAACCGCGACCAGCAGCCACTCGAGCCATTTCGTGTCGATGTCCTGCCCCGCGATCCGCAGCGGCAGCAGGATGTTCTCCTCGGCGCTGAGCATCGGAAGCAGGTTGAACGACTGGAAGACGAAGCCGACCCGGGTGCGGCGCAGGCGCGTCAGCTCGCCGTCGTCGAGATCGGTGAGGCGGGTTCGGCCGAGTTGCACCTCGCCGGAGGTCGGACGGTCGAGCCCGGCCAGCAGGTGCATGAGCGTCGACTTCCCGGACCCCGAAGGGCCCATGATCGCCGTGAAGCTCCCGAGCTCAAGTTGCACCGAGACTCCGCGCAGGGCATCGACGGCAATCGCGCCCTCGCCGTAACGCCTGCGCAAGTTCGTGCCAACGACGATCGGGCCATCAGCATCCCTGATCATGGCGTGCAGGCTATTGCAGCACCAGCCTCAGACCAGCGCCCTGGGCCGCACGTAGTCGATCAAGCGGGCGCAGCCGGGTGCGAGCTCGGCCCAATCGCGGTCGAACGCGAGGGTGGCCAGGGCTCCGGTGGGGAACTTGCGCTCCACCTGCCGCAGCGCTGAGTCGGCTCTGCGGGCGCCATCGCCTCGGCCCTCGGCGCCGGCGAGCTTCAGCACGAGCATCTGCACCGCCGGGCTGTGCCCGATCACCATCACCGACGTCAGTTCACCGGGGACCCGTTGCAGCCGCGCGATCAGCTCCTTGCCGCTGGCGTTGTAGAGCTCGTCCTCGATCAGCGCCTCGCGGTCCGGGAGGACGCACTGCAGCGTCTCGCGCGTCCGGCGGGAGGCTGAACACAGGATCAGGGCGGGTTCGATCTCGGTGAGGCGCACGTGCGCGGCCAGCAACTTCGCCGCTTTGCGTCCGCGGGGCGCCAGCGGGCGATCGTGGTCCTCGAGGACGGGATCGCCCCAGCTGGATTTGGCGTGGCGCAGGACGAACAGGCGCTTCCCGGTGGTCACGGCCGCGATTCT
Source organism: Actinomycetota bacterium (assembly GCA_030947145.1). GTDB lineage: Bacteria > Actinomycetota > Thermoleophilia > Solirubrobacterales > Solirubrobacteraceae > Palsa-465. The sequence continues at coordinate 932 of JALYXK010000339.1, read as the reverse complement.
CTCGTGCGCGGCGGCGCGGCGGCGCGGCGCGCGGTCGCCCATACCCGGATTGAGCCGCTAGCATCGCGCCCCATCACGGCGAGATAGCTCAGCTGGTAGAGCACACGACTGAAAATCGTGGTGTCCCGGGTTCAAGTCCCGGTCTCGCCACCTCTTAGAAGCCCTGCAAAACGGGCACTTTCATTTCATCGCCAGGGCGCGGGAAGACGGTCTTTTTGGTCCGGTAAATCGAGAAATCGGCGTTTACCGGACCAATTGAGCAGACAACAACGTCCAATTTGGACGTTTGCGGCGCCTCTCGAGGGCGGGGGGTCGTCTGAAGCCTGCGGTCGTCTGTGGGGCGGCTGATGGCGCCGCGCCCGCGTGTCCGTCTGAGCCTGACTGAGCGTCAGGTGCGGCTGCTCGCGCGGTCGCTACGCGAGTCAGCAGCTGCTGGGTTGCTGCGCAGCAGCGAGCTCGAGGATGCCTACGAGCTCCTGAACCTCGTCGATGAGAAGCTCCCGACCGCTGAAGAGCGGCATCCCACGGGCGGCGAGGCAGGGGAGCTTCTGCTCGGCGAGAGCATCCTGCGCGTGCTGGTGGCCGCGGAGGACGACGGTCGCCGGGAGCTGACCCCGCTCGAAGTGGACGCTCGGCTGTCGGGCAAGCCGGAGGGCACGAGCATCCGTTCGACGCTCGGGACGCTCCGCCGCGAGAAGCTGCTCATGCGGGTCGGCACCGACGGCGCCTACGTGAGCCTCACTCGTGACGGGCGAGCCCGTGCCCGGCGGCCCGCGCCGTCCAGCCCGGGGGAGCATGCCGTCGAGGAGCCGGAGCAGCTGCTCGACCTCATCTACCGCGCGCGTGGCGGCGGCAGCACCCGTTACGTCGGCGAGGAGACCATCTCTGTCGATCAGATCTGGCACGTCCCGATCGTCCAGGGCTGCGCCGGG
>JALYXK010000348.1 GCA_030947145.1 Actinomycetota bacterium | reverse complement strand
GGCCCGGCCTGGGCGCCGCCGCGCCCGACCTCGCCGCCGCGATCGGCGAGCTGCGCGAGCGAGGGCTCAGCCTGCAGGCGATTGCCGATGACCTCAATCAACGCGGCATCCCGACCCCGCGTGGAGGCCGCCAGTGGCGGCCCTCGAGCGTGCAATCGGCGCTCGGTTACCGCCGGCCCCGCCCTCCCGCCCCGGGCGCGCCCCACCCCCGACCGCCGCACCCACCAGGCCATGGCCCGGGACGGGGCGCGGGCGGCGGCCCGAAGTCCGGCCGTGGCCCGAAGCACCGGGGCGGCCCAGGCCCGAAGCCTTGACCGGCCTGATCCAGCAATACGGGATCCTCGGCGTGTTCCTGCTGATGGTCCCCGAGAGCGCCGGCATCCCGGTCCCCAGCGAGGTCACCCTGCTGTTCTCCGGATTCGCGGTCAGCCAACATTGGATGAGCTTCTGGCTCGCCGTGCTCGCGGCGACCGCGGGCAACGTCGTGGGTTCGCTGATCGCCTACGGGATCGGCGCGACGCGACTCCTGGCCCGCGTCCCGGGCGCGCGGACGCTGCTGGGTAGATGGGAGCGGATGATCGACGAGCAGGGGCTCCGGGCGGTGTTCGTGGCCCGGCTGCTGCCGCTCGCGCGAACCTTCGTGTCGCTGCCGGCGGGCGCGAGGCGACTACCGCTCGGCGCCTTCACCGCCCTGACCGCGGCCGGGTGCGCGATCTGGGCGGCGGCGTTCGTCCTGATCGGACTCCTATCGGGCTCGGCCTGGTCGGCGGTCAGCGGCGTGGCGGGCAAGGTCACGCTCGGGGCGGGGATCGTGGTCCTCGGCGCCGCCGGCTGGCGCCGAGGGCGCCGCGGACACCGCGACCCCCCAAGCGGCCCTACGCCTGCTCGGCCTGCTCGTCGCTGATCACGTGCATCACCGCGTTGATCAGGGCGAGGTGGGTGAACGCCTGGGGGAAGTTTCCCAGGTGGCGTCCGGAGCGCGCCTCGAGCTCCTCGGCGTATAGCCCGAGCGGGGAAGCGTGATTGAGCAGCCGCGCGCACAGCGACTCCGCTCGCTGCTTCTCCCCGATCTCAGACAGCGCGGAGACGAGCCAGAACGAGCAGATCAGGAAAGTGCCCTCCTCGCCGTGCAGCCCGTCGTCGGTCTCCTCGACCCGATAGCGCAGGACGAGCCCGCCCTCCTGGAGCTCGTCGGCGATGGCCAGCACCGTCTTGCCCACCCGTTCGTCGTCGGCCGGGAGGAAGCGCACGAGGGGAATCAGCAGGGTCGAGGCGTCCAGCGCGTCGGTGTCGTAGTGCTGGCGAAAGACGCCCCGGTCCGAGACGCCGCGGGCGAGGATGTCCGCCCGGATCGCGTCCGCGGCGGCCTGCCACTGGTGGGCGAGCCCGTTCTCCCCCTCGAGGTCGGCCAGCCGCGCGCCGCGATCGGCGGCCACCCAGCACATCAGCTTGGAGGAGACGTAGTGCTTGGGCTCGCCCCGGGCCTCCCAGATGCCCTGGTCCGGCTTGTCCCAGACCGCGAGCGCGCACGTCACCTGATCCTTGATCAGCGACCACAGGCGCTGGGGGATGTGGCCGCCCATCTTCGTGTGCAGATACACGGAGTCCAGCACGGCGCCGAATACGTCGTTCTGGTGCTGGTTATAGGCGCCGTTGCCGATCCTCACCGGTACCGAGGAGTCGTAGCCGCCGAGATGGTCGAGTTCCTGCTCGTGGAGGTCGCGTTCGCCGCCGAGGCCGTACATGATCTGCAGGGCCCCATCCTCGCCGCGCTGAAGATCGGCGACGAACTGCATGAAGTCGTCGGCCTCCCAATCGAAGCCGAGGGCGTGCAGTCCCCAGAGCGTGAAGGTGGCGTCGCGCATCCAGCAGTAGCGGTAGTCCCAGTTGCGCTCGCCCCCGACCGTCTCCGGCAGCGAGGTGGTGGCGGCGGCCACGGTGGCGCCGGTCGGCGCGTAGGTCAGGCCCTTGAGGGTCAGCGCCGACCGGTTCAGGTGCGCGCGCCAGCGGTGGTCGGGAAAACGCCCGCCGGCCAGCCACGTGCGCCAGTAGTGCGTGGTGGCCTCGAGGCGGCCTTGGGCATCGTCTCCGTCCTGCGGGCCGTCGAGGCCGTGCTCCCAGCCCAGCGCGACGTATCGGCGCTCGCCCTCGACGAGCGTGTGCCGGGCGCGGGCGCGGCTTCCCTCGATCCCGATCCGCAGATCTGACTTCAGCCGGATCGTCGTCTCGCCGTCGGTCGCCTCCGCGGTGCTCCAGTCGTCGGCCAGCATCTTCCAGCTCGCGGGATTCCGCCCGTAGTCGAACAGCGGCTCGCAGACCGCCTCCACCTGAACCTGGCCCTGCAGGCACTCGATCACTCGGATCAGCAGGTGATCGGCGTCGTTGTCGGTCGGCGGCCGGGTGTGCGAGGTCTCGTCGGCGTGCTGGTCGTGCCACGGCCCGATCGTCAGCCCGTCGCGCACGACGATCCAGCCGGACGGGCACATCCAGGTGGTCTCGACGATCATCGTCCCCGGCACATAGCGGACCGACTGGGGGACGAGCTGGCCATAGGGTCCGACGCGGAAGGAGCCGGCCCGGCGATCGAGCAGGGCTCCGAAGATGCTCGGCGCGTCGAAGCGGGGGATGCACATCCACTCGATGCTTCCATCGGAGGCGATGAGCGCTCCGGTGTGGCAGTCCGACAGGAAAGCGTAGTCGGCGATCAGCGGGAACGCCGAGCTGCCGGTGAGCGGGACGTCGTGGGGCGGAATCGGGATCGTCGGGCTCATCGCCG
>JALYXK010000336.1 GCA_030947145.1 Actinomycetota bacterium | reverse complement strand
GGCGTGGTTATCACCACAGATGCCGCAGATCCGGCTGGTGATGAAGTGGGTGTCGCGCGGGTCGATCCCTTTCATGAAGATGTCGAATCCCCGGAAGACCATCGACGTGCTGTAGCACTTGTTGACCCGCTGGTTGGAGAAGTCGATCTCCGTGTGAATACCGAGGCTGCCAACGATCCGGGTGATCGGATCCCACGACATCTCCTTGACCATCACTTGTTGCTGCGGGCGCGTTTCAGTGGCCATTCTTATCTCTCCTCACAGCGCGCATGCGCCGGAAATCGTTCACAGGGACAGGCGTTCGGGCTCGCTTCCGGCTACCACCGCTTGGCGTAACCGGTCGTCAGCGCCTTGCCCTTGCGTCGCCACTCGGGCTCAACGTCGTACTTGTTCTTGATGTTGCGCTGGCGGAAGAACCGCACCATCGGTCCGTAGGCGAACTTGTTGAAGTTCGCCGCCAGGGCGCCGTACTTGTCCTCGTCCATGAACGGCATGAACTTGTCGGGGAAGCCCGGCATCGTGCAGGCCATGCAGATGCCGCCGACGTTGGGGCAGCCGCCGATCCCGTTGACCCAGCCGCGCACGGGGACGTTGCACTTGACCACCGGGCCCTTACAGCCGAGCTTGACCAGGCAGCGGTGGTCCGAGCCGTACTCGGTGGCGAACTCACCCTGCTCGGCGAAGCCGGCCCGGTTACAGCTCTCGCGGACCGTGCGGCCGAACAGCCACTTGGGCCGCAGCGCCTCATCGAGCTCCGGCGCGGGCGCCAGCCCGGCCAGATGCAACGCCAGATACAGCAGCGTCTCGGTCATGTTGTCCGGCTGGGCCGGGCACCCGGGGATGCAGACGACCGGCAGATTGGCCTTCGACTTCCAGCTCCAGCCGAGATAGTCCGGCACTCCCATCGCGCCGGTGGGGTTGTTCTTCATCGCCGGGATGCCGCCGTAGGTGGCACAGGTGCCGACCGCGACGACGGCCGCCGCCTTCGACGCGAGCCGGTCGAGCCACTCGTTGATGGTGATCGGCTGACCGTTTTCCGGGTTGATGGCGAACCCGGTCCAATGACCCTCACCGTTGATCTCCTCGTTGCCGAGCGAGCCCTCGATCACCAGCACGAACGGATCGAGCTTGCCCTGTTCGGCGTCGAACCAGGCCTGCGCGTAATCCGCGCCGGTGGCGTAGTCCACGACCTGGTTGTGGATCACCACCTTCGGCATGCCGGGAATGGCCTGCAGGATGATGTCCTCGAGGCTCGGGTTGGTGGCCGAGGTCATCGCCACCGAGTCGCCTTCGCAGCTCAGGCCCGTCGTCATCCACAGAACATGCGCGGTCACCGCCTCTGTCTTCTTCTGCTCTGCGTAGGGGCTAGCCATCGTCGCCATCCCGTCTCCTCTCTCTCAACAGATCCGCGGCAGAGGGTCTCCCACGAGTTGGTCCATGACCCTTCTGCCGCCGAAGCTCGTTTGGACCAACACCATTCCTGGCGGATCCGTCCGCACTTCACCGATCTCAACCGCCTGCTCGCACCCGGGCACGCTCCGTAATGCCTGCAGCGCGCGCTCGGCTCCGTCGGCGGCGACAAACGCCACCAACTTGCCCTCGTTCGCCACGTACATCGGATCGATTCCGAGGATCTCCGCCGCACCCGCAACCTCGGGGGCAACTGGGATCTCCCCTTCGCGCACAATCATCGCGACCGTGGAGGCCCGCGCAAGTTCGTTGAGCACCGAGGCGACACCGCCGCGGGTCGCGTCGCGGATGCACCGCAGCTCGGGGCCGACCGCGTCGAGCAGAGCATCTACGGCGGGCCACAGCGAGCACGTGTCGGACTCGATCAGCGCGTCTAATTCGAATTCATTGCGCGCCAGCATGATCGCGGTGCCGTGCTCCCCGATCGACCCGGAGAGCAGGATCCGATCGCCGGGACGCAACGCCCCGGGCGACAGCGTGGCCCGCGGATCGCGCAGACCGATCCCGGCGGTGGTGATGTACATCCCGTCGGCGTGTCCGCGCTCGACCACCTTGGTGTCGCCAGCGACGATCTGCACGCCGGCGGCCCGCGCGGCTTGCGCGATCGCCTCCACCTCGGCGCGCAGATCGTCAGCCGGAAGCCCCTCCTCGAGGATCAGCGACAAGCTCAGAGCCAGCGGTCGCGCGCCGGAGACGGCCAGATCGTTGGCGGTGCCGTTGACGGCCAGCTCGCCGATCGAGCCACCGGGGAAGCGCAGCGGCTTGACCACATAGGCGTCGGTGGTCATTGCCAGCTCGAGCCCGCCGACGGCGAGGATTCCCGCGTCGCCCATCTCCTCCAACACCTGACCGCCGAAGGCCGGCACCAGCAAACCCTCGATCAGCGTCTGCGTGGCCTTGCCCCCGGCCCCGTGGGCCATGGTGATCTTCTCGTCCCGGAACTTGGCCCGCTTGCCGCGAGCCGTCTCGATGATCCCCAGGACCTTCCGCTCACGCTCCGAGACGGCAGCGTCGTCGGTCATCAGACGACTTCACGCTCGCGAGCACGAACCCGCGGTTCGCCCGGGGGCGGCATCAGACGACCTCACGCTCTCTGGCGAACCGGCCATAGTTGTAGTAGGCGGCGCAGGCGCCCTCCGAGGAGACCATGCAGGTGCCGATCGGCCGCTCGGGGGTGCAGGCGCTGCCGAAGACCTTGCACTCGAACGGCTTGATCACTCCCTTGAGCACCTCGCCGCACTGGCAGGCCTTGGGGTCGGCCACTCTGACCCCCGGCACTCGGAAGCGACGCTCGGCATCCAGGTCGGCGTAGGCCTCCGACAGCTTCAGGCCGCTGTGCGAGATGAACCCGAGTCCCCGCCATTCGAAGTGCGGGCGGAGCTCGAATACCTCGGCCATCACCTCCAGCGCGCGGAGGTTGCCCTCGTAGGGAACCACCCGCTTGTACTGGTTCTCGACCTCGCAACGCCCCTCGTTCAGCTGGCGCAGAATCATCGACACCGCCTGGAGGATGTCCAGTGGCTCGAACCCCGCCACCACGATCGGCTTCCCGTAGTCCGCGGGAATGAACTCGAACGGGCGCGCGCCCACGACCGTGGAAACGTGACCCGGTCCGACGAATCCGTCCAGGCGCAGATCCGGTGACTCGAGCAGCGCCCGCAGCGGGGGCACGATCGTCACGTGGCTGCACATGCAGGAGAAGTTCTTGATCCCCTCAGCGCGCGCGCGTTTCAGCGTCAGGGCAGTCGAGGGCGCCGTCGTCTCAAAGCCGATGGCGAAGAACACGACCTCGCGGTCGGGATTCTGCTTGGCGATCCGCAGCGCGTCGAGCGGGGAATAGACCATCCGGATGTCGGCGCCGGCGGCCTTCGCCTCGAGCAGGCTCCCCTCCGAACCGGGCACCCGCATCATGTCGCCGAAACAGGTGAAGATCACGCCTTCCTCGTGCGCCAACGCGATCCCGTCATCGACGCGACCCATCGGGATCACGCAGACCGGACACCCGGGTCCGTGGACCAATTCGACATTGCTCGGGAGCAGATCGTCGATGCCGTACTTGTAAATCGAGTGCGTGTGGCCGCCACAGACCTCCATCAGCTTGTAGTGGCGGCCCGGCTCCACCAGCGAGAGGATCTCTCCGGCCAGTGCGCGTCCCAAATCGGCGTCGCGGTATTCGTCGACGAACTTCATGCCGCCACCTTCCCTTCAGGCTCGAGGCGGGCGATTGCGGTGCCGGCGTGGACCAGCAGGCGATCACCGATCTGGACAGGTTCGACCAACGCGGTCTCGACGGATGACCGCTCGCCGTCGTCCGCCGCGCAGAGGGCCAGACCGCGATCGGCGTCGAGCTTTACCACCGTCATCGGCTCGCCCTCATCGCTACAGGTTATGCAGTGGTCGGAGCCACAGGCGCCATCCGCCTCGGACGCGGCACTCATTCGATTACGCTGGCCTTCAGGTCTTCCAGCTCCTGTTCGTAATCCGCACCCATGCGGACCAGAGAGTCGTGGGTGGCCCGTGCCTCCGCCTCGTCGACCTTCGACATCGCGAAGCCAACGTGGATCAGCACCCAATCGCCGGGGCCGACTCCGCCGTCAACATCGTCGAGCAAGCCGATGTTGACGTTGCGCCGGACCCCGGCGACCTCAACCTTAGCCAGTCGATTCTCGTCATCGACGATTTCTACCACTTGCCCAGGGATCGCCAAGCACACAAGCGTCGTTCTAGCACTGAAGCACCGGCGCTGCACTGTTTTGTAACGCGGGTTACGCCCGCATCACCCGAGAATGCGGCGAGGGTGTAAGCAGGATTACCGGCCGATAAAACTCGCACTCACGCCCCGGCCGCCGTAGACTTGGCCCTTGAGATTCCGAGTGGGGACCGGAGAGGCGCCGCGATGACCACAGTCGGTCCGAGGATGCAGGGCTAGCGCCATGCCAGGCGACGCACCCCACTGGCGCGGCGATCCCCCGCGCGCCGCTCAGCGGCGGCCTGGGACCACGGCCATGCATACCTACCTGCTCGACGCCGATGACGACCTGGCGGAGGAGTTCGACGTGCGCACCCGCCTCGCCGTGCGCCAGGGCACCACGGTCAAGGTGCTCGAAGCCGAGGTCGGGGAATGCGACATGGCTGCCTCGTTCGGGTCGGTCGAACCCGGGTTTGGCCTGCTGATCCTCGATGGCCTGGTGGCCTTCGAGACCCACGTCGGCGACCGGATCGCCACCGAGCTGATCGGCACTGGGGACCTGGTCCAACCGAGCGCCCATCGCGCCGATGAACTGCTGGAACGAACCGACGCGTGGCGGATCCTCTGGCCCACCCGGTTCGCCATGCTCGACTCCGAGTTCGCCGACCGCGTGCGCCCGTGGCCGCAGATCGTCCGGGCTCTGCTCCGGCGCGCCAGCCGCCGCACCGCCGATATCGACGCGATGCGGGCGATCGCCTGTCATCCGCGGCTCGAGGTCCGCCTCGACCTGCTGTTCTGGCACCTCGCCGCGCGCTGGGGACGAGTCGAGCCAGCCGGCATCCGGCTCACGCTGCCGCTGACCCACCGACTGCTCGGTCAGCTCGTCGCCGCGGAGCGCCCTTCGATCTCCCATGCCCTCGGGAGGCTCGCCTCGGCCGGCTTGGTCACCGGGACCGCAGGCGACTGGCACCTCCACGGCCGGCTCGAGTCGCATCTGGAGTCGCTGATCGAGCGGACCGTGCGGCTGGACCCCGGCGACGAAGCGACCCGGCAGGGTCGCCAACAGATCGCCTAGCCGGTGGCGGGACCGCCCGGCATCGGTGCGGGGCACAGCGAGCCCGTCAGCATTCTCTGGATCACCAGCGGGCTGGGCTGCGACGGCGACTCGATCGCCATGACGGCGGCGACCAACCCCAGCCTGGAGGATCTCCTTCGCGGCTGCCTCCCGGGGATGCCGCCGGTGATCCTGCACAACCCGATGCTCGCCTACGAGTCGGGCGCGGAGTTCATGGAGTCGTTTCACCGCGCCGCCGCCGGCCGACTCGATCCGTTCATCCTCGTGCTCGAGGGGGCGGTCCCGAACGAGGAGATCAACGGCGACGGGCACTGGGCCGGGATGGGCGTCGACGCCGAGACCGGCCAACCGATCCTCGTCACCACCTGGATCGATCGGCTGGCGCCCCAGGCGGCGGCCGTGCTCGCGCTGGGCACGTGCGCCGCCTACGGCGGGATTCCGGCGATGCGCAACAACCCGACCGGCGCGATGGGCCTGCGCGACTATCTCGGCTCGGATTGGCGCTCCCGGCGCGAGCTGCCGCCGGTCAACCTGCCGGGCTGCCCGGTTCAGCCGGACAACATCACCGAAACGCTCCTCTGTCTCGTGCTCGAGGTGGCGGGCATGGCACCGCCGCTGGAGCTCGACGACCAGGGCCGACCGCTCCGCCTCTTCGGCCGCACCGTCCACGAGAGCTGCGACCGCGCCGGGATGGCCGAGGG
>JALYXK010000332.1 GCA_030947145.1 Actinomycetota bacterium | reverse complement strand
GATCCGGTGGCCATGGCCCGGTCGATCAAGCTGGCCGTGCAGGCGGGCGTGCTGGCCGCCGGCGCCGGGCGGATCCCGCGCCGACGCTACGCCGAAGCCTCCACCGCGGAGGAGGGGTTGCCGGTGTTCGACGGGCCCGGTGCGCCCGGATGAACGTAGACGAGCTGATGGACGCTTGGGAGGCGGCCTGGTCGGGCAAGGACGCCGGCGCGTTCCTGGACAGCTGTAGCCCCCAGGTCCACTACGAGGATCCGCTGACCGCCGAGCCGCTGGAGGGCATCGACGCCCTCGGCACGCACGCGGAGCGGCTGTGGGGGGCGTTCCCCGACGCTCGGCTGCAGCGGATCGGCCAGCGGCTCAGCGATGGCCACTTCGTCGCGGCGCCGAGCAAGCTGCTGGCCACCCACCGCGAGCCGCTGGCCGGCCTCGCCGCCACCAACAAATTCATCGTCGTGCACTGCGTCTGTTACTGCGAGATCGAGGCCGAGCGCCTGCTCCGCGTGCGCGCGTTCTTCGATCTCTACGACGCCGCGACGCAGCTGAGCGTCCTGCCCGCCCGGGGCACGCTGGGCGAGAAGGCGCTGCTGATGCTGCGCGGCTTCGGCCTGCGCGCCTCCCGTGGCGGCGAGTGAGCGCACCCTGGCCGAAATCGTGCGGCGGACTCGAAGCGCCACCCAACGTGATCCCGACCAGGAGCCAGAGCCGATGAACATCGCGATTCCCATCTTCGACGAGCTGACCGCGCTGGACGCCGTCGGTCCCTACGAGGTGCTGTCCCGGCTGCCGGGGGCGACCGTCCACTTCATCGCCGCCCAGCCGGGCCCCAAGCGGACGGAGAACGGGATGCTGGCGCTGAGCGCCGATCTCGCCTATGACGAGCTCCCGGAGCCCGAGGTGATCGTGTTCCCCGGCGGCTACGGGACCCGGGCCCTGATGGGTGACGAGGCGACGCTGGCCTGGCTGCGCCACGCGCACGCCGGCTCGCAGTGGACCACGTCGGTGTGCACTGGTTCGCTGGTGCTGGGCGCCGCCGGGATCCTCCAGGGCCTGGAGGCGACCAGCCATTGGCTCGTGCTCGATCACCTACGCGAATACGGGGCGACACCGGTGGAGCGCCGCGTGGTGGAGCAGGGCAAGGTGATCACCGCCGCCGGGGTCTCCTCGGGGATCGACATGGCCCTCACGCTGGCCGCGCACATCGCGGGCGATCAACTGGCCCAGGGGATCCAGCTGGGGATCGAGTACGACCCGCAGCCGCCGTTTCACAGCGGATCGACGGCGAAGGCGTCGCCCGAGATCGTCGAGCTGGTGCGCTCGCGGGCCTCGCAGCTGGCCTGATCGGGGGTCTCAGTCGGTGGCGAGGGTCACGGCTACTGGGGCGTGGTCGGAGAGGGTCCCGCGGTCAAGCTCCTCGGCGCGCCCCTGCGCGGCCAGCCCGTGGACGAACACCAGATCGACGTCGAATCCGCCGGCGTAGTCGAATCGGGCGAGGGCCAGCGACCGCACGTTGAAGTCTCCGGCCAGCACCACCGGCGCCCCGGCGGCCCAGCTCAGCATCGTGCGGGCCGCGAGCGCCGCCTCGCTCCGAGCGCCAGCGTCGTTGCGGACGCTGGCGTGGAGCGTGCCCAGCCAGACCCCGCTGCGCAGGCGAACGCCGAGCAGCTGGCGGCGCTCGGGCACCCGGCACAGCCGCAACGTGCGCACCGCGGTGATCCCATCGCCCCGCACCAGGATCGCGTTGCACCCGCCGCCGTTTGACTTGATCAGGTCGGGCCAGCGCATGGCGATCGCGCGGCGCAGCGGCAACGCCGCGTTGCGCGAGGTGAGGACGAGACGATGCTCGGCGCCGACGCGCTCGGCCAGCAGTGGCGGCCACCACGGCGGCACTTCCTGAAGCAGCGCCGCGTCCCATTCCCAGCCGGCCAGCGCCGCGCTGAACTCGTCCAGCAGGTAACGGCCGGCCGGCGGGTCGGTGCGGCCGTGGAGCAGGTTCCAGGTGAGCACGCGCAGCGACATGGCGGCCAACGTACACTCCCGCGCTTGTTCCCCGCGAGCGCCCCCGCCAGTCACGATGCCTCGCCATCTCCTCACCGGATCTGAGCTCAGCCGGGAAGAGCTCGCCACGCTGATCGAGCGGGCGGTCGCGCTCAAGGCCGACCCGCTGCACTCGGCCGTCCTCGCCCGGCGGACGGTCGCGCTGATCTTCCAGCGGCCCTCGACGCGCACCCGGGTGTCCTTCGAAGCCGGAATCGCCGAACTCGGGGGTCACCCGATGGTGCTGCGGACCGAGGATCTGCAGCTGACGCGCGGCGAATCGGTGCGCGATACGGCCTACGTCCTGTCCCGCCACGCGGCGGTCATCGCGATCCGCACGGGTCCGGATGCGCTGATCGAGGAGATCGCCGAATTCGCCACGGTGCCGGTGGTCAACATGCTCACCGCGGGACACCATCCCTGCCAGGCGCTGGCCGACCTGCTGACGCTGCGGGAAACGTTCGGCCAGCTGCCGGGGCTGACCCTGGCCTACGTGGGCGACGGAAACAACGTGGCCCGCTCGCTGGCCATCCTCGGCGAGCTCGCCGGCGTGAGCGTTCGCATCGCCGCGCCGGCCGGCTACCAGCTCGAGCCGGTGGCGGGGGCGTTCCTGACCGATGATCCGGCGCAGGCCGTGGCCGGCGCCGATGCGGTCTACACCGACGTCTGGGTGAGCATGAACGACGATCCCGCCTCCGCCGAGCGGCGCCGCCGGGACCTGGCCCGATATCGGCTCGATGAGGAGCTCCTGGACCTCGCCGCCCCGGGCGCGATCGCCCTGCACTGTCTCCCGGCTCACCCGGGCGAGGAGATCACCGCCGAGTTGCTCTACGGAGAGCGGCAGCGGATCTGGGATCAGGCCGAGAACCGCCGGCACGCGCAGAAGGCGCTGCTCGAGCTGCTCGTGGCCGGCGATCCCGCGTCCGCTCAGCCGACGGGCCCGTTCGCTTAGCCAACGGCGGTCCGGGGCACTCCCCGCAGCCGGGAGTGTTACGGTCGGGTGACGAAATGGTTGCGCGGGATGGGCCGAGTTTGGGTACGCTCGCCGCGCAGCTTCGCGTCAGGAGGAGAACCAGGATGCCAGCAGCGAAATCGCCTTCGTCCGACGGCTCCGGTCAGCCGCGAGCGTCGGGCGAATCGAAGTCCCAGGGCGCCACCCCCAATCGGGCGAAATCGCCCACCCGAAGCGAGTCCCGCCGGAACCCTCCGCGGAAGCCGACCGTGCGCGCCGGGAAGCCGCCGGCAGCGGCCCGCGCCAGCTTCGGCGAGGATCTGGCCAACCGGATCCTCAAGCCTTTGGACGTCGTGCTGCTGACCCGCGAGCGGATTCAGGCGACGCTCGACGAAGCCGCCGACCGAGGGCGGGTCACCCGCACCGACGCCAACGAGCTCGTGTCGGAGCTGCTCAAACGCGGCCGGCAGCAGACCGATGATCTACTGGCCGATCTGGAGGGGCGCCTCGGGCGCAGCCGCGACCAGCTCGAGACGATGACCCGGCGGGCGCGACTCACCGTCGCCGCCGGGGTCGGCGTGAGCCCCGAGTTCCCGATTTCCGACTACGACGAGCTGACGGTGGCGCAGGTCGAGGCTCAGCTGCCCGGGCTGACGCCGGCGCAGCTGCGCAAGGTCCGCGACTACGAACGCAGCCACGCCAACCGCAAATCGGTGCTGGCCGCGATCGAGAAGCTGCTCGACTAGCCGAGGCCGCGGCCAAGGCCGAGGTCGGTTCGGAGCACGTCGAAGTCCAGTTGGTCGCCGCCGATCTGATGCAGTAGCTCCTCCGGGGTCTGCCGCTGCCCGGCGCTCCACAGCGCCCGCAGCTCATCGCCGGCGGCGGCGCAGTCAAACCAGGCCGGTCCGTGGCGCTCCTGCAGATGGCGGCGCAGATGCGTCTCCAGCGCCCAGGCGCGCAGATAGCAAGCGCAGTAGAAGCCGGGATCGACATCGGCCAGGAAGGTCTGCGGCTGCCACGGCACTCGCAGCGCGCCACCGAGCAGCTCCGAGTACCGCTCGGCCATCCGCTGCAGCGGCTGCTCGTCCGCGTGTAGCTCGAGCTCATAGGCCAGCTTGGCGGTGTACCGGCGCAGATAGACCAGACGCTGTGCGCGGGCGTGCCCGGCGATCCGCTCGGCGTCCTCGATCCCCAGGTGCCGCGCCAGCCACTCCGGGTTCTCCACCAGGTGCTGAAACAGGAACGCGAAGCACTCGGTGATGGCATTGTCGCCCAGCAGGCGGAACTCGAACGGCAGCCCCGGATCCACGTGGGCGAAGTGCTCGGTGTGCCCGCCCTCGTGGAACAGCGCGCCGTAGTCGTCCCACCCGCCGGACGGAGCGATCACCAGGTAGACCTCGCCGGGCGAGCGCACCGGCGCACAAAACGCCCGCGGGCTCTTGTTCAGCCGCGGCTCGGCGTCGAGCACCACCCCGGCCTGGGCGCCGACGTCGATGCCCAGGCCGCCCATCGTCTCGACGAAGCTCTTGATCAGGGTGCCGGCCGGAAACTGGCCGTCCTCGTCGGGCGCCCGGAAGAACCGCGGCAGATCCGAGCGGCGCAGCTCGTCGACCCCGATCCCGATGGCCCGGCGCACTTCGGGGTCCAGCAACCGGGGGTAGTCATCGTCGGTGGCCCGGGCAAACGCCTCGGTCTGCCGGTGCAGGCCCTCCAGGTCCAGAGCCTTGGTGACCGCGCACAGCTCGCGATAGTTGGCGTAACCCAGGGTTCGCGAGACCGCCTGTGCTCGCTCGCTGCTCTCCCGGTAGAGCGGATTCAGATGCTCCTCGGTGGCCTCCAGCCGAGCCAACTCGATCGCCTCCCGGCGCGCGGGGTCCGGCTCGTTCATCTGCAGCACCGACGATTCCCGGAAGCCGATCGCCTCCCCGCCCACCTCGATGCTCAGGCCGGCCTCGCGCCGGGCCAGCTCGCTCTCGATCTCCTTGGTCGACTGACCGAGGTAGCCCTCGGTGGCGAAGTCCAGCAGCAGCCTCAGCTGCCGCCGGGGTTCGGCGTCCGGCGGCGCGGCGGCGAGCTGATCGCGCAGCTCCTGCACCGCCGTCCGGGTGAACAGGTCAGGATGGGCGTCGTAGATCCGCCCGAGCTCGTAGGACTCGCTCAGCCCAGCGTAATGACGGTAGTACTCCCCGGTGAGCTCGCCGAGGAAGGCCTCGGCCGAGGCGCGATAGGCGTCCAGATCCACGGGGCTGGCATGCTAGACGCAGTGGACTCCAACCCCACCACCTTCACCCGGCCCCAGCGCGGAGCCGAACTGGAGCTGAAGATCGACACGCTCGCCTTCGGCGGCGCCGGCGTCGCGCGGCTCGACGGCTATGTGGTGTTCGTCCGCGACGGGATCCCCGGCGACCGCGTCCGCGCCGTCGTGGGCAAGTCCAAGCGGGGCTATGCCGAAGCCCGGGTGGTGGAGATCCTGGAGCCGAGCCCGGATCGGGTGGCGCCGGTCGCGGCGCATCCGGGAGCCCCCTGGCAGGTGATCCCCTATGAGCAGCAACTCCAGGTCAAGCACGAGCAGGTGCAGGACGCGCTGCGCCGGCTCGGCCACCTGGACGGCTACGTGCTCGAGCCGATCATGCCCGCGGTCGAGCAATGGCGCTACCGCAACAAGCTCGAGTACTCGTTCGGCGCGGACGCGGAGGGCCGGATGGTCTGCGGCTTTCACGCCCCGGGACGGTGGGAGGAGATCGTGGAGATCGGCGACTGCCTGCTGGCCTCCGAGGCTGCCAATCTCGCCCGCGAGCAGGTGGTCGGCTGGTGCCGGGCCCAGGGACTGCCCCCCTACGACCGTCGCTCCGGCGAGGGATTCCTGCGCAATCTCGTGGTCAGGGAGGGGCGGCGGACCGGCCAGATCCAGGTCCGCCTGGTCACCACGCCAGGCAAGCTCGATCGCGAAGGCCTGACCGACGCGGTGCCGAACGTCGCCGGTCTGCTCTGGACGCAGCTGCGCAGCGTGGCCGAGGTCACCCAAGGGGGAGAGACGGAGCTGCTGGCGGGAGTGGAGAAGCTGGAGGAGGAGCTGGCCGGCCTGCAGATGAGCATCTCGGGCGAGGCGTTCTTTCAGACCAACACCGAGATGGCCGAGCGCCTGTACCGGGTGGCGATCGACTACGCCGAGCTCGGAGGCTTCGAGCGGCTGTACGACCTCTACTGCGGCATCGGGACGATCGCCCTGGTGATGGCCCCGCGCGCGGCCGAGGTCTGGGGGCTCGAGATCGTGCAGGACGCGATCGCCGACGCCATCGCCAACGCCCGGGCGAACGAGATCGAGAACACCCATTTCTTCGCCGGAGATGTCCGGCTGGCGCTGCGCGAGCTCGTCGAGAAGGCCGGCCGGCCCGACGTGCTGGTCGTCGACCCCCCGCGAGCCGGCCTCTCGCAGAAAGTGGTGCGGCGGATCATCGAGGCATCGCCCAAGCGGATCGTCTACGTCTCCTGCAACCCGACCACGCTCGCGCCGAACGCCGCCCAGCTGGTCGAGGCCGGGTACGCCCTGCGCAAGGTCCGGCCGATCGACATGTTCCCGCAGACGCCGCACATCGAGTGCGTGGCCCAGCTCGCCCGCGTCTAGCGATAGCCACGGCCGGTAGCCTCTGCGCCTGCGATGCGCGCCGTCACGATCCGCGATAAGGAACTGAGCGTCGAAGATCACCCCGACCCGACCCCCGGGTCCGGCGAGGTGCTGGTGCGAGTCAAGGCGGCGGGCCTCAACGGAGCGGACATGATGCAGCGCCGCGGTCACTACCCCGCGCCGCCCGGAGCGCCACAGGACATCCCGGGGCTGGAGCTGGCCGGCGAGGTGATCGAACTGGGTCCCGGGGCGATGCGCTTCGAGCCGGGGGATCGGGTCATGGGGATCGTCGCGGGCGGCGGTCAGGCCGAGCTGGCCACCGTCCACGAGCGGGTGTTGATGCCGGCGCCCGAGAACCTCGACTGGCCGGCGGCGGGGGGCGTGCCCGAGGTGTTCACCACCGCCCACGACGCGATCTTCACCCAAGCCGCCCTGAAGCCCGGGGAGCGGCTGCTGGTCCACGGCGGCGCCGGCGGGGTCGGCACCGCCGCGATCCAGCTCGCCCACCGGATCGGCGCCCGCGTGACCGCGACGGTCCGTAACCACGACGTGCGCGCTCAGGTCGCCGAGCTGGGCGCCACCGTGATCGACCCGGCGGGATTCGGCGAGTCTGGCCCCTTCGACGTCATCCTCGAGCTGGTCGGGGCGCCCAACCTGGCCGACAACGTCAACTCGCTGGCCTCGGGCGGGCGGATCATCGTGATCGGGATCGGGGCGGGGGCCAAAGGCGATCTGCACCTCGGAGCCCTGATGATGAAGCGCGGTCGCGTGCAGTCCTCGACCCTGCGCTCGCGCCCCCTCGAGGAGAAGGCGATGACCGCTCGCGCGCTCGAGCGCTCGGTGCTACCGCTGCTGGCCGACGGTTCGGTCAAGGTCCTGCTCGCCGCTACTTACTCACTCGAGCGGGCCGTCGAGGCCTACGACCACTTCGCCGGCGGCGGCAAGCTGGGCAAGATCGTGCTGCTGCCCTAGGTGTCGAAGCCGGCGTCCTCGACAGCCAGGCCGGGCTCGTCCTCGGCGGCGTGAATCGAGCACAGGGCGGGACCGCCGGACTCCATCACGGCCTCCAGCTCACGCGGGGTCAGCTTGGCCCCGCATTCCTCGCAGCGCTCAAGCGATGTGTCTTTGAGACCCATGGCCCCGATTCTAATACGGGGGGAGGTCCGCCCACCATTGTCCGAGCACCCGGAAGGCCGACCAGAACTCGCGTTTGGCCTGCTCCTCGTCGAGGGCTTCGTCGATGTTCGGCACGTACAGCGCCTCGATCGACGGCGTGAGCCGCTGAAGCTCGCCCGGCGCCGGCTCGAGGTCCCGGCGCAGCGGCAGGTCCAGCTCGTTGAGTACGCCCAGCGCATCGGGCCCCATGACCACCACGATCTTCGGCAAGATGATGGCCAGCTCCTCGACCAGGCGCGCGATGCAGGCCGGATCGGCCATCGCGGGGTCGAACACCGGGCACTTGACGCAGAGCGTGCCGTAGACAGCCAGCGGGTCGATGGCCAGGCGCTTGAGCGACTTCATCAGGGCGTTGCCGGTGCGGCCGTAGAAGGCCACCCCCTCCTCGACCTCGGCGGGCCGAGCGGAGTGCTTGAGCAGGAAGATCTCGGCCTGGGGATGGCCGGAACCCAGCACGGGCATCAGCTGCCCGCGGGGGCAGTGCGGGCAGGCCTGGAGCTCGCGGGCGAACGCGTTGAGTTCGCGGATCGCCCGCTCGAGGTACTTCTCGCGGATCTCGTCGTCGGTTGCCGGCACCCCCTGCGGATTGGACGGCCGGCGTGCTTGTCCTTGCGGGTGCATCAGGACTTGCGCGCCACACGGCGCACTCGGCGGTCCCGTGAGGCGCGGCGGGCAGACTCCGGAAGGGCCTTGGTTTGCAGGAATTTAAGCGCCTGGACGTAGAGCAGGCTGGCCGGATTTCGGACGATGTCGGCGGCCCGGAGCGACTCCAAGAATTCCTCGGCGCCGTGGAAATCGCGCATCCGGATCCGCACCGAGCCGAGGCCCTGGGGAACGTGGGCATCGGAGCCCGCCCCGGCCGGGATCCGGTATTTGGCGGCAAACCGGGCCGCCTCCTCGTTGAACTCGCTGATCGCCACGCGCGGATTGAAGACCTCCAGCGCGTCGACGTCGTCGAGGACGGGCAGCAGATGCTCGTAGTCCGGCACGGAATGCAGCCGGTCGAACGGGTGCGGCACGTAGACGATTCCGCCCTGGCGCTTGATCTCGTCGATCGTTTCCTGGAGCGTCATCCCCCGCGGGATCTTCTCCTCGATGAACAGGCCGATCACCTCGCCCTGGTCGGCGGTCTTGACCTCCTCGCCGATGATCACCTTGATCCCCTGCGCCTTGCGGCGGGCCTCGTGGGCCCCGGAGACCTCGTTGTGGTCGGTGATCGCGATCGCCCCCAGGCCCCGTGCCCGCGCCTCGGCGAGCAGGACCTCGACCGGGGTCGCGCAGTCGTAGGAATGGTCGGTGTGCATGTGCAGATCCACGTCGATCAATTGCCGCGCGCCCAGCTTGCGGCGCACGCGCCCGTCCCCGCGGCCGTCGTGGCGGCGAGTCACCAGGCCGTCGTAGATCTGCTCGAACTCGTCGGCCACCCGCGCCCAGCTGAAGCTCGCGCGGAGCTCCGCGGCGCTGTCCCGCAGGCGCTGGCGCAGGCCGGGATCGCCGATCACCCGGGCGAGGTGCGAGGACAGCGTCTGCGCGTCCCCCGGCTCGAACACCAGCCCATGACCGCCCTCGGAGAGCAACTCCTCATAGGCGGCGAGCCTCGAGGTGATCGGGACCACGCCGGCGGCCAGCGCGGTCACCAGGATCCCCGGGGTGGGCCGGACTCCCTCCGAGGCGAGCACGAGCACGTCGGCGTCGGTGGCCGCCTGCGCGGCCGTGAGCTCGCGGGCGTCGACGAAGCGCACGCGCTCGCGCAGCGGGCGGCTAAGCGTGGCCGGGGCGGCCAGCGGCCGCGAGGACCAGATCGTGGCCCGCCAGGGCAGCTCGGTGGGGACGGTCCGCAGCGCGCGCAGGAACGTCCGCAGCGCCGCCCGCTCCTCCTCGGCGACCATCACCAGCTCCACCACGTCGCCGGCCGGCCGGGGAGGCCGCACGTCCGCTCCGGGGGTGAGGACCTGGTAGTCGGCCGGGAAGAAGCGCTGGAGCAGGTCCCGCGTGGAGCGGTAGCTCGCCGTGCGGGCGTCCAGGCGCCCGAACAGCCGGCGCGAGAGCCCGCGGGCCAGCTGGGTCGAGAGGATCCGCTCGGTCGGCGCATGGAAGCTGCCGACGTTGAGCGCGCGCGAGTGGCGCAGCGCCGCGCTCGAGGCGCTCGGCGCGAACGGCTCATGGACGTGCACCACGTCCAGCGGCAGCACGCTCAGCGCCTCCTCGATCGTCCGCGCGACGTCGACCGGTAGCGAGGCGGCCCGCCGGCGGGCCGGCGAGAACGGGAGCACCTCGCCGACGCCGAGCACCAGCGGCCGCCCGTCGGCCCGCTCGAGCAGCTTCTCCGGCCCGGCGTGGATCGCCCGGCGGCTGTCCCGGACGAGATCGGTCGACTCCGAGGGCGCGATGATCAGCACTCGATGCCCGCGCCCGGCCAGTTCATCCGAGACCCGGGCGATGTATTCGCCGACTTCGTTGGGCGCCTCCCAGGCGAAGGGCGAAACCTGCGCGATGTGCAATCGCCCGGGGGGCGATTGCCTTGGGAGTAGCCCTTGAGCTGCTGGTCCTGGGCTCACGGTGAAACAGGCTACTCCCGGCCTGCGTTTACTTGGCGGCTTCGGACCTCCCGGTGGCCTTAGCCGGCGTGGCGGGTGTCTGGCGCTGGTATTTGGCGATGAACGCCTCGGTCGCCGCGCGCGCCTCGTCGTCGGGGCGCTGGCTCTGGGGCGACTTCATCAGGTAGGAGCTCGGGCCGTCGAGCTGGCCGGCGATGCCGTGGTTGAGTGCGAGCTTGCAGCAGCGGACGGCGTCGATCACGATCCCGGCCGAGTTCGGCGAGTCCCAGACCTCAAGCTTGAGCTCGACGGTGAGGGGAACGTCGCCGAAGGCCTGGCCCTCCATCCGGATGTGCGCCCACTTGCGGTCGGTCAGCCACGGCACGTAGTCCGAGGGGCCGATGTAGACGTCGTCCTTGGGCAGCGTATGGCCCATGATCGAGGTGACCGCGTTGGTCTTGGAGATCTTCTTGGACTCCAGGCGCTCGCGCTCGAGCATGTTGTAAAAGTCCATGTTGCCGCCGACGTTCAGCTGCGAGGTGCGGAGCATCTTGACGCCGCGCTCGTGAAACAGGCGAGCCAGGTTGCGGTGGACGATCGTCGCGCCGACCTGGGACTTGATGTCGTCCCCGATGATCGGCAGGCCGGCCTTCTCGAAGCGCTTGCTCCAATACTTCTCGCGGGCGATGAACACCGGGATGCAGTTGACGAACCCGCAGCCGGCCTCCAGCACCTGCTCGACGTACCACTTGGTGGCCTGCTCGGAGCCGACCGGGAGGTAGGAGACGACGACGTCGGTGTGGGTGCCCTTGAGGATCTGGACGATGTCGGCGGTCTCGCCGGGCGCCTTGGTGATCTTCTCCTTGAGGTACTTGCCCAGGCCGTCGTGGGTCATCCCGCGGTGGACCTCGACGCCCAGCTCGGGAATGTCGTCGCCGAGCTTCAGCGTGTTGTTCTGGCCGGAGAAGATCGCCGCTGACAAGTCCTTTCCGACCTTGTCGGCGTCGATGTCGAAGGCGGCGCTGAACTCGATGTCGCGCACGTGGTAGCCGCCGAGCTCGACGTGCATGAGCCCGGGCACCGGCTGCGAGGCGTCCGCGTCGCGGTAGTACTGGACCCCCTGCACGAACGAGCTCGCGCAGTTACCCACTCCGACGACGGCCACCCTTACCTTGTCGCCCTGGTAGCGCGCGGCGCCGTTGGTCGAACCGTTGCTCTTGCTCACGATGAAGATTCCTCCACTGAAGATCGTTCGCGGCGCGTTCGCCGCGGGCCGGCGCGCGAGCGCCGATGCCAGGACTATGTAGTCCCCGATTCGGCGATTGTTACACTGCGGGCCCGGCGCAGGTCCGGCCGCTCAAGCCTCTGAATCCAGCGCGCCCAGCTCGCCGCGCACGTGGACGATCCGCTGGATCGTGGTGAGCACGGCGAGCCCGGCCAGCACGTATACCGCGGGCGCCAGCAACTCGAAGTGGCCGATCGAGGCCCCCTTGGCCAGCACCAGCCCGGCCGAGAGGATCACCACGCGGACCGGCCGCGTGGCCAGTCCGACCTTGCAGGCCACGCCGAGCGCCTCGGCCCGGGCACGGGTGTAGGAGACCATCAGCGAGAAGAGCACCGCGGCGACGACGGCGGCCACCGCCACCTGGTTGTGGCGGGAGGCGAAGTAGGCTCCCACGGCGGTCAGGACGATGCCCTCCTCGAGGCGGTCCAGCGTCGAATCGAGGAAGGCGCCGAACGGGGTGCCCTTGCCGGACATCCGCGAGTAGCGCCCGTCGAGCGTGTCCATCACCGAGCCGACGATGAACGCCAGCCCGGCCAGGAAGAACAGCCGCCCCACGATCAAACCGGCGGCGGCCAGGTTCAACGCGAAGCCGGTGAGGGAGATCGCGTTGGGCGTCAGGCGCGATTCGATCAGCCGCTCGCGCATCAGCGCCTGCGTTCTCGGCCGCTCACCACCCGAGGCCGGGCGCCGGCTGCGCGGGGGCCGGGGCCGCTCTCGCTCGGTGCCGGCGCTGGCCATCGCTACGCGGTCACCTGACCGAGCGCGCCGGCCTCTGCCCGCGACTGCGCGGCGAAGGCCCAGGCATCCCGGCGCCGGGCAAGCAGGCGATCGGAGAGCAGCGCCGCCGCCCCCGCGGTCACGCCGCCCAGGAACACGTCGATGAAGAAGTGGTTGCCGGTGGCCACCACGGCGAAGGTGATCAGCAGCGGATAGAGCCGCCACAGCAGCTTGATCGGCCGGCGTCTGACCAGGCGGGCCATCGGCAGGCCGATGATCAGGGCGAAGCAGACGTGCATCGAGGGCACGGCGGCGTAGGCGTTCAGGAACGCGCTCCCGGGCCCGTGCTCGACCGTGATCCCGGTCATCTGCTGGATCGAATCGGTGAAGCCCCACTCGGGCAGCAGCCGCGGCGGGGCGGTCGGATAGACCACGTAGCCGACGAGCGCGATGGCCATCGCGATCATGAACATGTTGCGAATGAAGTAGAAGGAGTCGTTGCGCCGCAGATAGATGAAGGCGAGCGCGCCGAGCGTGACCACGTAGTGCGAGTTCAGGTAGGTCCAGTTGGCGATGTCCATCAGCAGGTGCTTGTTCCGCGCCCAGCTCTGGATGCTCGGCTCCACGAAGACGTGCAGGCCGCGCTCGAGGTCGATGATCTTGGTGGCGTCGCCGAAGGGCTTGTAGCCGCCGGCCCCGCCGACCAGTCCGCGGACGACCTGATAGGCCACGTAGGCGGCCGCAAACAGCGCGATCTGTCGAATCACGTCGGTCCAGCCGCGCGGGAGAATCCGCGCCTCTATCAACCGAAGTCGACGCCGCATATCAAGCTGATCATCGTACCGATGGGAGCACTTCGCGGTTAGACGCCGTTTACCTACCCTGGGCTGCAGCGAGGGGAGCGAGATCCGATCCGCCCGAGCGAGAAGTCGATGATCAGCTTCGCGGTTCCGGGGCGGCGGAGCGTCAGTTTCGTGAAGTCGCCGGCCGGAGCGACGCAGCCCGAACCCGCGCCCAGCCTCCAGTAGGGGGTGAAGTGGATCCGCAGCAGCAGCCGGCCCGCGCGGCGGGCGCGGAGGGTGAGCGAGTTCGGTCCGAGTTCGGTCAGGGTGGCCGGGCCCTGCACGATCGGCACGGCGTCGCGGACGGCGTAGACGCGGAACGCCGGTGTGCGGAAAACCAGGCGCAGGTAGGGCAGGCCGCGATCGACCAGGCCGACCTCCTGACGGGCGGACACGTCCGGCGCGGTGTCGGTGACCGCGACGAACCGGACGGCGAGCCGCCGCAGCCAGGCGTGGTAATCCGCCGCGGACAGCGTGCCCGCGTAGAACAGGTGGTTGTCCTTGATGTCGAGCTGGCGCTCCCAACCCCGGGCCAGCGGGAAGTACTGGGCCACGTAGTAGGCCTCCCAATGGAAGCTGGTGAACGGGATCTCGATCCGGAACGGCGGCCCGCCCTGGCGGTGCAGGAAGCCGATCAGCGGACGCCAGTACGCGGCGAAGACGGTCGGGTTGTCCTCGGATGTGGTCAGGTCGCGAACCGGGGCCTGCCACTGGATGTAGAGCAACGGGATCAGCGCCACCAGCAGCCACAGGGTCCGGCGCCGCCACCAGATCAGGGCGGCCAGCGGACCGGCCATCAGCGTGCCCAGGCGCCCGATATTGCTCCCGATCGGCGATGCGATGGCGTAGGAGGCCACGCAGCCGACCGTGTACAGGACGATCCCCAGCTTCAGCGTAAGCTCCTCGCGCGGGAAAAGGATCACGGCGAGCACGGCGATCACCGGGAGCGGCAGCAGGGCTGAGAGCGCGTACGGCTCCGTGCCGCCCTCCGGAAACGCGATCGCCAGCGCCAGCACCGGCAGCAGCGAGGCGCCGATCAGGCCCAGGCCGATCATCACCCCCCGCGGCTCTCGCTTGGCCAGGTACGCGCCGAGCCCGTAGGCGGTGCCCACGAGCGCGGTGAACAGCGCCGCGACCGGGCTGGCCAGCGCCGCGAGTGCCGAGAGTCCGCCGGCGCTCAGCGCTCGCCCGCGTTGCAGGGCCAGCGCCGCCGCGACGGCGAACATGAAGCCGAAGGCGAAGGTCAGC
>JALYXK010000326.1 GCA_030947145.1 Actinomycetota bacterium | reverse complement strand
CGCCGGAGGGGATCGCGCCGGGTTCGGCGGGCGAGGGGCCCGCGCCGCCGGCTTCGCCTGGCGAGGTGTTCACGCGCCCGGCGGGCTCGGGCGCTCGGGCAGCGTCGAGACCGGCAGCCCGACGGCGGCACAGGCCGCCTCCCAGGTCAGGTTGCCCAGATAACCGGCGCCGAGCTCGACCCGCTCGGCTTCGCTGCGATGCGGGGTGGCGGCCGGCAGGACCTGCTCCAGCTGCTCGGCGGTCCCCTCGGCCAGTGGCCGGTCGGAGATCAGGACCGAGGCCCACGGGCGATCGGTGCCGAGCTGCCAGGCCGCCTCCAGCGTCCGGACCAGCTCGGAGCGTTGCGGATACCAGTCGGTGGCCGGCGCCGGCGACTCGGCGCGCGTGCCCTGCACCGTGATCAGCAGGCGGTCGGTCATCAGCAGGCAGTCCAGGGTGGTCATGTAGTCAAAGCGCCACCACTCCCGGGACAGTGCCGAGCGGACCTTCATCAGCTCCCGCGCCCGCTGCTGCGCCTTGGCCCGTGAGCCTGAAGGCAGGTCGTAGATCAGCGCCCGGCGCAGCCGGACCATCTCCGAGGACAGCGTCACCCCCTCGGGCCAGGTCAGCTCCTGCGGATGCTCGATGAACCACTCGGCCAACTCTCGCGGCGGGGCGACCGGCTGCTCGAAGGCGCCGAGCGAGCCGCCCGGTGTCCGCACGGAGAGCGTCATCAGCAGCGACCCCGGCTGGTCGAGGAGCTCCCCGAAGCGAGCCCGCCCGCCCGGCATTGCGGCGAGCAAGGCCGGCAGCCACGAGCGACCGGCGGGGTCCCGCCCGATCAGAGTTCGGAAGAACGGCTGCACGCGGGTCAGCGCGGTGTCGTCGGGGCCTCCGGCCATGCGGGAAAACCTACCGGTGGTTCCGATGCCACGCCTCGAGCGCGGCGCGCTCGCGGTCCCGATCCAGCCCCGGTGGCGGACGATCCTCGCGCAGCGGCGCGACCCCGGGCGGGGACAATTTGCCGAGCCACGACCACGTGTCCGCGACGGTCTCGGCCACCGGGCGGCAGCGCAGCCCGTCCGCGTAGGCCCGCTCCACCGAGGCAGCGTGCAGAGCGGCATATTCGTGGCCGGGCGGTATCCAGATCGGAAGCTCGCTCCACGGCTCGACCCCGGCGGCCAGCACCGCGTCCGGGTCCACCCAGGTCAGCCTCGGGCCGTTGCCCCCGGCGCTCGCGCGGCAGGCCTCCAGCAGCGAGCCCATCGTCGCGTGGCCGCGGCGGCTGACCACGTTGTAAGCCCCGCCGCGTCCCGCGACGGCGGCGTTCAGGACGAACGCGGCGAGATCGCGGGCGTCGATGTACTGCAGCGGCAAGCTCGGCGGGCCGGGGGCGAGGATCTCGCCGCCCAGCGCCATGCGGCTCAGCCACCAGGGCAGGCGCCCGACGTTCTCGTACGGGCCGAGGATCAGCCCCGGGCGGGCCAGCAGCCCCCACTTCCCGAACACCTCCTCGACCGCCAGCTCCGCGCCTCGTTTGAGCTCGGCATAGTCGCCGTCCTCGGCGCGAGGCGAGGCCGGGACCGTGGGCGCTGACTCGTCGGCCCCGAGCACCAGCGGGTGGGCGTAGACCGACCCGCTGGAGATGTAGACATAACGCCCGGCCCCCTCGGCCAGCGCCGCGGCGCTGTCGCTGACCGCGCGCGGGGCGCCCGACCAGGTGTCGGCCACCAGATCCCATTCCCGGTCGGCCAGCTGGGCGAGGTCGCGCGGGTTACCGCGATCGCCGAGCAGGCGCTCAACGCCGGGTTGCGCCCAGCCCCGCCCGCGATTGAACGTGGTCACCCGCCAGCCCCGGGCCAGGCCTTCGCCCACCAGCGCACGCCCGACGAACTCGGAGCCACCCAGGACCAGCAGGCGCATTACAGCTCCCGCTCGTAGACGTACATGACCGGGCCGCCGGGCGGGCGCTCGCGATTGACGAAACCCAGGCTCTCGTAGAGGGCGCGGGCCACGACGTCGGCCTCGCTGGTCCCCAGGTCCATGCGGTCGGCGCCCCGCGCCCGGGCGAAGTCGATCGCCGCCAGCATCAGCCGCCGCCCGAGACCGTGGCCGCGGTGGGCGGGGACCACGTAGAGCTCGGCCAGATAGCACTCCAGGGCGTTCGTCCAGATCGCCGGCCGAAAGCGCAGCGCCGCCAGACCGGCGGGCCGATCCGCGGCGGCCTCCGACTCGATCAGCAGGACGTCGATCTCCCCCGCCTGCAGCAGTTCGACGATCCGGGCGGCCAGGGCTCGCGGCCCCGGCGTCGGGTCGCCGTATTCGCGATTGAAAGCGTCGAGCAACCGACCGATCTCGGCCCCGTCCTGCGCGACGGCGAGACGAACGGACTCGGCGGTCATCGCGGGAACCTGCGTCAGTCGAGGAACAGATCCTGCGCCAGATCCGCCTCGGTCGCGTCGCCGTAGCGGTACCCCGACAGGTCGCTGATCCCGTCCTGCGCCAGGACCTCGTCGTCGATGAAGAAGTTCCCCGTGCACTCCCGGCTCGGCCGGGTGAAGATCGCGCGGGCGGCGTCGGCCATGATCTCGGGCTTGCGCGAGCGGGCCATCGCGGCGTCGCCGCCGAGCAGGTTCTGGACCGCCGCGGTGGCGATGATGGTCCGTGGCCACAGGGAGTTGAAGGCGATCCCATCCCCGCGGAACTCCTCGGCCATACCCAGCGTGCACATGCTCATCCCGTACTTGGCGATCGTGTAGGCGACATGGCCGCCGAACCACTTCGGATTCAGGCTCAGCGGCGGGGAGAGGGTCAGCACGTGCGGATTGGCCGCGTTCTTGAGGTGCGGGATGCAGGCCTGGCTGACCACGAACGTGCCGCGCGTGTTGATGTCCTGCATCAGGTCGTAGCGCTTCATCGGCAGCGTCTCGGTGCCGGATAAATTGATCGCGCTGGCGTTGTTGACGCAGATGTCGATCCCCCCGAACTTGGCGACGCACTGCTCCACGGCGGCGGCGACCGACGCCTCGTCGCGGATGTCGCCGACCACCGGCAGCGCCTGCCCGCCGGCCCGCTCGATCGCCTCGGCGGCGGTGTAGATCGTCCCCTCCAGTCGGGGATCGGGCTCGGCGGTCTTGGCGATCAGGCAGACGTTGGCGCCGTCGCGAGCGGCGCGCTGCGCGATTGCCAGCCCGATGCCGCGGCTACCGCCGGAGATGAAGATGGTCTTGTGGGCGAGAGTCATGGCGGGGAATAGTCTCAGACTCTCCGAAAGTTGGTATGTCGTAGCGTTCCTCTCTTGATCGGTGACGCGAACGCCTCAACCAAGAGCGCGGTGGCCGGCTGCGCGCGAGCCGAGGTCGCGGTGCGGGCGGTGGATCTGCTCGGCGCCGAGCTGGATGAGCTGCTCGGCGAGGCCCGGCGGCTGCGCGCCGAGGGTTTCGGCGGGCTGGTCACCTTCTCTCCGAAGGTGTTCATCCCGCTGACCAAGCTGTGCCGCGATGTCTGCCACTACTGCACTTTCGCCCGTCCACCCCGCCACGGGGAGGCCTCCTACCTGACTCCGGACGAGGTGCTGGAGATCGCCCGGGCCGGCGCCGAGGCCGGCTGCCACGAGGCGCTGTTCACGCTGGGCGACAAGCCCGAGCTGCGCTACCGGGCCGCACGCGAGGAGCTGGCCGCGCTCGGCTACGGCTCGACGATCGAGTATCTCGCGGCCATGTGCCGGCTGGTGATCGAGGAGACCGGCCTGCTGCCGCACGCCAACCCCGGGGTGCTGGATCGCTCGCAGCTGGAGCTGTTACGGGGCGTCACGGCCTCGCAGGGAATCATGCTGGAGACGATCAGCGAACGGCTCTCGGCGCGAGGGATGCCTCACCATGGCTCCCCCGACAAGCGGCCGGCGACGCGGCTGGAGACCCTCGAGCTGGCGGGCGAGCTCCAGGTTCCGTTCACCACGGGGGTCCTGATCGGCATCGGTGAGACCCGCGCGGAGCGGATCGACGCGCTGCTGGCGATCCGGGATCTGCACGCCCGCCACGGGCACATCCAGGAGGTGATCGTCCAGAACTTCCGGGCCAAGCCCGACACCAAGATGGCCGGCGCGCCCGAGCCCTCGCTGGAGGACCTGCTGTGGACGGCGGCGGTGGCCCGGATCGTGCTCGGGCCGGTGCTCAGCATCCAGGTGCCGCCCAACTTGTCGGCCGCCGGGTTCCCGACCCTGCTCGACGCCGGGATCAACGACTGGGGCGGCGTCTCGCCGGTGACGATCGACCACGTCAACCCCGAGGCGCCGTGGCCCGAGCTCGACCGGCTGCGCGCAGCGACCGATGCCCGCGGCTACACGCTCACGGCGCGCCTGCCGTTGTATCCGGAGTATGTGGCCGAGCTCGAGCGCTGGTGCGAACCGGCCGTGGCGAGGGCGGTGCGCGCTCGCGCGGACGCGTCGGGGTTGGGACGTGAGGATCGGTTCATCGCCGGGGTTTCGACCGAGATCCCGGACACCGACGGCACGCTGGCCGCGGTGACCGAGGCACGCGGGCCGCTTCACGTCCACGGCGAGCACGGGTCGACGTGGCCCGGCGGGTGGGCCGGCGCCGGCTCGATCAGCGAGTCGGTGGCCGTCGCACTGGCCAAGGTCGATGAGGGGGTCAGCGTCGACCTTGAAGACGTGCAGGCGCTGTTCGAAGCCCGCGGACGGGACCTCGGCGCTGTGTTCCGCACCGCCGACCGGCTCCGCCGCGAGGTCTGCGGCGACAAGGTCTCCTACGTCGTCACGCGGAACATCAACTACACCAACGTCTGCTACTTCAAGTGCGGCTTCTGTGCGTTCTCCAAGGGCAAGCTGGCCGAGAACCTCCGCGGCCCCGCATATGTGGTTCCGCTGCAGGAGATCGTCCGCCGCTGCCGCGAGGCCTGGGAGCGTGGCGCGGTCGAGGTGTGCCTGCAGGGCGGTATCCACCCCGGCTTCGATGGCGACTACTACGCCGAGATCTGCGCGGCGATCAAGGCAGAGCTCCCCGACCTGCACCTCCACGCGTTCAGTGCGCTGGAGGTGTGGCAGGGTGCGGCGACGTTGGAGATCTCGCTCGAGGACTATCTCCGACGTCTGCACGGCCTCGGGCTCGCGTCGCTCCCCGGCACCGCTGCCGAGATCCTCGACGACGAGGTTCGCGCCGAGCTGTGCCCCGACAAGGTCAACACCCGGCAGTGGTTCGACGTCCACGACACCGCCCACCGCGTGGGCTTGAGCTCGACCACCACGATCATGTTCGGCCACATCGAGGGCACGCGCAACTGGGCCAAGCATCTGCTCGGCCTGCGCGACCAGCAGAAGAAGACCGGTGGCTTCACCGAGTTCGTGCCCCTCCCGTTCGTGCACGTCGAGGCGCCGATCTTCTTGAAGGGCCGCGCCCGCAAGGGACCGACCCTGCGCGAGTCGATCCTGATGCACGCCGTCCCCCGGCTCGTGCTCCATCCCCACATCACCAACATCCAGGCCTCGTGGCCGAAGCTCGGCGTGGCCGGCGGCCAGCTCGCGCTCCGGGCCGGTGCCAACGACTTCGGCGGCACGCTGATGAACGAGTCGATCTCCCGCGCCGCCGGCGCCAGCCACGGCCAGGAGATGGCGCCCGAGCTGATGGAGGCGGCGATCACCGCGATCGGCCGCACCCCCCGCCAGCGCACCACGCTGTACCGGACTGCGGACCCCGAGCGCACCGCCGCCTCCTACGGCGCCGCCGCGCTGGTCGATCCGGTCAACCCGCCGGTCAGCACCGCACGCCTCAAGCGCCCCCTGCGGCTGATCCGGCCCGGAGTCGCGGCCTGAAGTGTCGGCGGCGCGGACGCGAAAGCGCCCCATCTCGCAGATTCGATCCGAGGAGAATCACCAGTGAGCACCATGCGCTATGGATACAAGGCCTCGGCCGAGCAGTTCGCTCCCCGGGAACTGCTCGACTACTCGAAGCTGGCCGAGGACCTGGGCCTGGAGACGATCGCCATCTCCGACCACTTCCAGCCGTGGCGGCACAAGGGTGGTCACACGCCGGCGGTGTTCCCCTGGCTGGGCGCGCTGGGGGAGAACACCGAGCACGCGTGGCTCGGCACCAGCGTGCTGACCCCGACGCTGCGCTACCACCCGTCGATCGTGGCTCAGAATTTCGCCACGCTGGGCTGCCTGAACCCCGGGCGGGTGTTCCTCGGGGTCGGGACCGGGGAGGCGCTCAACGAGACCCCGGCCACCGCGGCCGCCTGGCCCGGGGCCAAGGAGCGGCGGATGATGCTGCGGGAGGCGATCGAGTTGATCCGCAAGCTCTGGACGGAGGAGCGGGTGACCTTCGAGGGCCAGTACTACCAGACCGACCGCGCCACGATCTACGACAAGCCGCAGGCGCCGATCCCGATCTACGTCGCCGCTTCGGGTCCACTGGCGGCGAAGTTGGCCGGCCGGGTCGGGGACGGATACATCGCCACATCGGGCAAGGATCCCCAGCTCTACCGGGACCTGCTCGGCGCGCTGGCCGAGGGCGCGGAGGCGGCGGGGCGCAGCGCCGATGACATCGACAAGTTCATCGAGATCAAGGTGAGCTACGACCAGGACGTCGGCTACGCCAAGCAGGTCTGCAACTTCTGGGCGCCACTGGCGCTCACGCCCGAGGAGAAGTCCGGGATCGACGACGCGACGGAGATGGAGGAGGCGGCCGACAAGATCCTCGACCGCGCCCACACCCGCTTCATCGTCTCGGGTGACCCCGACGAGGTCGTGGGGAAGATCGCGCCCTACGTCGAGGTCGGTTTCTCGCATCTGATCTTTCACGGCCCCGGCGATGACCAGGAGCGCTTCCTGCGGGGATTCTGCGCCGACGTGCTACCCAGGCTCCACGAACGCTTCGGGAGCTCCGGCCAGCCGGCCGGCGCGCCAAGCGCGGTCTCATCCTGATCAACCGGGGTACAACAGAGGTATGACTATGACCAACCGACTTCACGACATCGAGGCGCTCGGCCAGGCCGTCTGGATCGACAACCTCCACCGCGGCCTGATCGAGGAGGGCACGCTGCAGCGACTGGTCGACGAGGACGGCCTCACCGGCGTGACCTCGAACCCGTCGATCTTCCAGAAGGGCATGAGCGACTCGGAGCGCTACGACGACGACTTCCGCCAGGCGACGGACCAGAGCGACGATCCCGAGAGGATCTTCGAGTATCTGGCCTATCAGGACGTCCGCGGAGCCTGCGAGGTGCTGGCCCCCGTGTTCGAGCGCACCGGCGGCCAGGACGGTTACGTGTCCTTCGAGCTGCCGCCGGCCTCGGCCTTCGACGCCGACGTCTCGGTCCAGGAGGCCCAGCGCCACCATGCCGCAATCGACCGGCCGAACCTGCTGATCAAGGTTCCCGGCACCCCGGCGGGGGTGCAGGCGTTCGAAGAGCTGACCGCCCAGGGCATCAATGTCAACGTGACGCTGCTGTTCGCCGTCGAGCGCTACCGCGAGGTGGCCGAGGCCTACCTGCGCGGGCTCGAGCGCCGGGCCGAGTCCGGCGCGTCGCTGCACCCCGCGGCCTCGGTGGCCAGCTTCTTCGTCTCGCGCGTGGACTCGAAGGTCGACAAGGAGCTCGAGCAGGCCGGCCGGACCGAGCTGGGTGGCCAGGCGGCGGTGGCCAACGCGAAGCTCGCCTACGCGGCATTCCGGGAGATCTTCTCCGGGGACCGCTGGGAGGCACTGGCGGGCAAGGGCGCGCGCGTCCAGCGCCCGCTCTGGTCCTCGACCTCGACCAAGAATCCCGACTATTCGGACACGCTCTACGTCGACGAGCTGATCGGTCCCGACACGGTCAACACGATGCCCGACGCGACGATCGAGGCGGCCCGCGATCACGCCACCGCGGAGCGGACGATCGACCGCGATGTCGAGGCGGCGCGCAAGCTTCTGCGCGCGCTGCAGGAGGCGGGCGTCGATTTCGTCGAGATCGTCTCCAACCAGCTGGTCGACGAGGGCGTCAAGGCCTTCACCAAGGCCTACGACGAGCTGATCGAGACGATCGGCGAGAAGGCCCAGCGGCTGGCGGGCGTCGGCAGCTGATCAGCGCAGCGCGGCCACCAGCTCGGCGACCGGGATGCGGTCCTCAGGCGAGGAGGCCAGATGCAGCTTGGCAATTTCCCCATCGGGGCGGACCGCGACGTCGGCGCCGAGGCGCTGCATATCGGTGGCCGTGAGGCGCGGGAACCGGCCTTCCCGCGCCGAGCGCACCGCCCCGCCGACGGATCCGGCCAGCAGCTTGCCGTAGCCCACCCGGGTCGTCCCGAGCGCCTCATAGAGCTCGGCCTCGGGGTCGGCCAGCACCTGCAGATCGTCGGGCAGGTCGGCCCCCTTGCCACGCCACTCCTGCAGCAGCTCGATTCCGGCGTTGTAGAAGACAACGAGGTCTCCGCCGAGTGACTGGATCGACTCCCGGTCCTCCACGGCACGGTGGAGATGGCGCTGGCAGACGCTTCAGCCGGGGTGACGGGCCAGATAGGCGATCCACGGACGACCGAGCAGATCCTCCAGCCTGACGCTACCGCCGCCCAGCCGCGGCAAGGCGAATTCCGGGAAGCGCATGAGCGCGATCCTACAGCCGCGGTGCGTCCGAAGGTAGTTCGGTAAGCTAACGATATGGCCGCCGAACCACCTCAGCATCCGGGCCGCGTGCTGGCCCGCCTGGCCCGCCAGGTCGAGCTCGCGGCGGCCGCCGTTGACCTGACGCTCTCTCAGTACCGCCTGCTGATCCTGCTGAGCGAGGGCCAGGAGGCCGCCTCGGTGCTGGCGGAGAAGCTCGCCGTGAGCCGTTCCAGTGTCACCGGAGTGGTGGACGGGCTCGTCGCGCACGGCCTCGTGCAGCGCCATCACGATCCCGGCGATCGACGCCGGGTGGCCCATGATCTGACGCCCGAGGGCCGGCGGCTGCTCGCCGCCGCCGATGCCGAGGTCGAGCGCCGCCTGAGCGAGATCGCCGCCTACCGCGCCGACGGTGCGGCGGCGGCCTTCGCCGGCCTCAGCCCGTGGCAGGAGGCCCTCGACGCCTACCGGGC
>JALYXK010000325.1 GCA_030947145.1 Actinomycetota bacterium | reverse complement strand
CTGCCGTTGCTGCGCCCGGGGCACGCGCTGATTCTGCGCTCGACGATCGCGCCGGGCACCACCGAGTTCGTCGCCGGCTACCTGGAGAAGCGCCGGGATCTGCGGGTCGGCGAGGACATCTTCGTCGCCCACGCCCCGGAGCGGATCGCGGCCGGACGCTTCGTCGAGGAGATCAGCACCCTGCCCTGCATCATCGGGGGCGTCGGGGACGCCTCCACCCAGCGAGCCGCCGAGTTGTTCGGCGCATTCGGGGCGCCGATCGTCCGGACCACGCCGGTGCAGGCCGAGCTCGCCAAGATCTGGACGAACATCCTCCGCTATGCCACGTTCGCTCTGCCGAACCTGCTGATGATGGACTGCGAGCGCTACGGCGCGAACGTGTTCGACGTGATCGACCTGATCAACCGCGACTACCCGCGCGGTGGCATGGCGATGCCGGGTATGACCGCCGGTACCTGCCTGCGCAAGGACTTCGCGTTCTCCGAGGAGCGATCCAATTCACCGGGCATGCTGCTGGCCGTCTCGCGGGTCAACGAATCGGTGCCGCTGTTCCTCGTCGAGGGAGTCAAGCGCCGGCTCGGCGGCCTGGCCTCGCGCAAGGTCGCGGTGCTCGGCCTGACCTTCAAGCGGGACACCGACGACGAGCGCGACTCGCTCTCGCCGAAGCTGGTCCGCTTGCTCGAGCGCGAACTCGCCGACGTCGCGGTGTGCGATCCGCATAGCGCTTCGCCGACCCAGCCGCTGGCCGAGGCGGTGAAGGACGCCGAGGTGGTGATCGTGGCCACGAATCACTCCGAGTTCACGGGCCCCGGCCCGCTCGGGGAGATCTTCGAGCATGCGGCCGACGGATGCCTGCTCGTCGATCCCTGGAACGCACTGGGCACCGCGCAGGTGTTCCTCTACGCGGCCGAGTCGGCGGCGCTGCTCGGCGTGCTGCCCCGACACCCGGACCTGCCCGAGGTCAGGTGAACCGTGTGCTGGTCACGGGTGGCGCCGGGACGATCGGTTCCGCGATGGTGCGCCGGCTGCTGCGCGACCCCAGCTGGGAGGTGCGGGTCTCCGACCACCGCCCCGCCCCCGCCTGGATGCGCGAGGGTTGTGAGGTTCTCACCGGCGATCTGCGCGATCAGGTGGTGGCCGCGGAGGCGACCGCGGGCTGCTCCCACGTGATCCACCTGGCGGCGATCGTCGGCGGAATCGCGAACTTCCACAAGCTTCCCTACACGTTGACTGTGGTCAACAACGCGCTCACCGGCGCGGTGCTCAGCGCGGCCTTGGCCCGAAACGTCGAGCGGTTCGTCTACGTGTCCTCCTCGATGGTCTTCGAGCGAGCCACCGAGTTCCCCACCACCGAGGAGCACGCCCTCGATTGCCCCGCCCCCCAGTCCGCGTACGGCTTCTCGAAGCTGGCCGGCGAGGTCTACACCCGGTCGGCCCACGATCAGCACGGGCTGCGCTACACGATCTGTCGCCCGTTCAACGCCTACGGACCCGGCGAGCTATCCGATCCCGACGAGCCCGGGATCGCCCACGCGGTCCCCGACCTGATCACCAAGGCGCTGCCCGGCCGCCCGCCGCTGCAGATCTTCGGCTCCGGCGAGCAGACGCGCACATTGACCCACGTCGACGACATCGCCGATGGCGTGGTCACCGCAATGGCCTCCCCGCGGGGCGAGAACGAGGACTTCAACATCTCGGCCTCGGAGGAGTTGACGGTCGCCCAGATCGCGGAGCTCATCTGGGAAGCCTGCGGCCACGATCTCGCCGCGTTGGAGCTCGAGCACCTCCCCAGCTTCCGGGTCGACGTCCAGCGCCGGTGGCCCTCGGTCGAGAAGGCCCGCCGGCTACTCGGTTGGGAGGCTTCCGTGGATCTGCGCAAGGGGATCGCCGAGACCGTGCAATGGCTCCGCGACCAACGGCCGGCGCACGCTGCATCGGCGGAGCCGGCCAGCCAGGCGTGAGCGCGCCCCGAGCCCTGATCACGGGGATCACCGGACAGGACGGGTCCCACCTGGCGGAGTTGCTGCTCGAACAGGGGTACGAGGTACACGGCATGGTCCGGCGATCCTCGACCGAGAAGTTCGAGCGGATCGACCACATCCGCGACCGTCTGGCGCTGCATCAAGGCGATCTGCTCGATCAGCGCTCGCTGGTTGACGCGCTCCGCGCCTGCCAGCCGGAGGAGATCTACAACCTCGCGGGGATGTCCTACGTCGCGGCGTCCTGGGCCCAGCCGACCCTGACGGCCGAGTTCACGGGCATTGGCGTGACCAGGATGCTGGAGGCGATGCGCGAGGTCTGCCCGGAGTCCCGCTTCTATCAGGCTTCCTCCAGCGAAATGTTCGGGCGCGTCCGCGAGGTTCCCCAGAACGAGCAGACGCCCTTCTACCCGCGCTCGCCGTACGGTGTCGCCAAGGCGTACGGGCACTTCATCACCGTCAACTACCGCGAGTCATACGACCTCCACGCCAGCAGCGGAATCCTCTTCAACCACGAAGGGCCGCGGCGGGGGCTCGAGTTCGTCACCCGCAAGATCACCTGGCACGCGGCGGCGATCAAGCTCGGGCTGGCCCAGGAGGTCCGGCTCGGCAATCTCGAAGCCCAGCGCGACTGGGGTTTCGCCGGCGATTACGTTCGGGCGATGTGGCTGATGTTGCAGCAGGACGAACCCGATGACTACGTGGTCGCCACCGGCGTGGCCCACTCGGTGCGCGATTGTTTGCAGATCGCCTTCGATCACGCGGGCGTTTCGATCGACGACCACGTCGTGATCGATTCGGCGCTGCGCCGGCCCGCCGAGGTCGAGCACCTGATCGGCGATGCCGGCAAGGCAGAGCGCGTGCTCGGCTGGCGGCCCGAAATGGACTTCGAGCAGCTGATCCGGATGATGGTGGACGCGGACCTGGCGCTGCTCGGCGGCGCCGCTCACCGGCGATGACCGCGGCGTTGATCGCCGTGGCCGGGGCTTGGCCGCAGCGTACAAAGCCGGAGCGTCACTTCGGCCATCGGCATCTTGCGGAGTTGCCCATCGAGGCTGACAATCCCGCGAACGGCGTGTCTGAATCGCAACGAACATCGCGCGGGGATTCGCCGCATCCCGATCTCCCAACGCAGATGTCCTAGAGAGGGCCGCCATGGAAAGCGCGTCGCTGACAGAGCCTGTACGCCGCCCCGGGGTCGAGGACAAGGGCCTCAAGAAGAACGCGATCTCGTTCGTCTCGAACATCGTGATCAGCGTCGCCTCCGTGGCCCCCGCCTACAGCCTGGCGGCGACCCTCGGGTTCATCGCCGCTGTGGGCGGCCTCGGCGTGCAGTCGCCCGCGGTGGTCCTCGTGGCCTTCTTCCCGATGGGGTTCATCGCCGCGGCGTACTACTACATGAACCGCGCCGATCCCGACTGTGGCACCACGTTTGCCTGGGTGACCAAGGCGATGGGCCCGTGGCTGGGGTGGCAGGGCGGCTGGGCGATCGTGGTCGCCGACGTGCTGGTGATGCCGAGCCTGGCCGATGTCGCGGGCAACTACACCTTCCAGCTCTTCGGCAACAGCAGCCCCACAACGGCCGAGGTGGTCGCGGTGGGGATCGCCTGGATCATCATCATGACGGCGATCTGCTACATCGGGATCGAGCTCTCCGCTCGCACCCAGCAGTGGCTGCTGAGCCTCGAGTTCGTCACGCTGATGGTGTTCGCCGTCGTGGCTCTGATCAAGGTCTACGCGAACCATCCCCCCCACTCGATCGAGCCCACGCTCTCGTGGTTCAACCCGTTTGCCATCTCCAGCGTCGGGGCGCTGAACGGCGGAATCCTGCTGGCGGTGTTCATCTACTGGGGCTGGGACTCCGGGGTCAGCGTCAACGAGGAAACCGAGGACTCGAGCACCTCTCCGGGTCGCGCCGCGATCATCTCGACCTTCATCCTCGTCGCCATCTATCTGCTGGTGGCCACCGCCGCCCAGGCCTACGGCGGGGTCGACTCGCTGGTCAACAATTCGACCGACGTCTTCGCCCCCCTCGGCAAGGGTGTGCTCGGCTCGCCGTGGGACAAGCTGCTGATCATCGCCGTGCTCAGTTCCGCGTCGGCCTCGACCCAGACCACGATCCTCCCCACCGCGAGGACGACGCTGTCGATGGGACGCGCCGGTGCGATCCCGAAGCAGTTCGGCAACGTGCATCCCCGCTATCTCTCCCCCGGCTTCTCGACGATCTGGATGGGCACCGTCTCGATGATCGTCTACGTGCTCCTGTCGGTGACCAGCCACGACAACCTGATCGCCGATGCGTTCACCTCGCTCGCGCTGACGATCGCCTTCTACTACGGGTTCACCGGGTTCGCCTGCGTGATCTTCTACCGACGGCACCTGTTCGCCAGCCTGAAGAACTTCGTCATGATCGGCGTGCTCCCGCTCGCCGGCGGCCTGATCCTGACCTGGGTGCTGATCAAGGCGGTGATCGACTACTCCAAGCCGCATTCGGGCTACGCCAAGCCATTCCTGGGGATCGGGTCACCGATTGCCATCGCCCTGGCGACGATCATTCTCGGCATCGTGTTGATGCTGATCCAATGGCGGATCGCCCCCGAGTTCTTCCGACGCAAGCCCGAGGTCGTCGACCCGGCCAGCTTCGCCGCCTCGCCGGCGGGACGCTCGTCATGAGTAGCGGTGTGGTCGTCGGTTACGACGGATCCGACTGCGCCAAGGCAGCGTTGCGGGCGGCGCTGGAGGTCGGCCAGGCCTACGGCGAGAAGGTGGTGATCGCCTTCGGCTATGACCTCTCGCCCGTCGGCGGCGAGATCCATGACTACCACGCGGCGCTCAAGGATCTCGCGCTCACCCGCCTGGCCGAGGGCACCGAGCTGGCTGCCGCGGCCGGGAGCGAGGTGGAGGCGGTGGTGGTCGAGCAGGCCCCGGCCAGAGCCCTGGTCGAGCTCGCCGCGGAGCGCGACGCGCGGGTGATCGTGGTCGGCACGCACGGCGAGAGCCCGGTCAGGGCGGCGCTGCTCGGCTCCACCCCGCACAAGCTGCTGCAGCTCTCCGACCGGCCGGTGCTGGTGGTACCCGTCGGCCCGCGCTGACGCGGGGGAGGTCTGAGGGTGTGGGTACCCTCGGCCGGCATGAGTGAACTGCGGCCAGCGGCCGGCGAGGGCATCCCGGACAGCGCGTTTCCCGGGCCGTATCCGGTCGGCTCCTACGCCGCGCAGCTCCGGCGCCGGTTGCTCGAGTTCGCCCGCGTGCAGCTGGTCGGCGAGGTGTGGGGCCTGCGGACCAGCCGCGCGCGCGTCTACTTCGAGCTGCGCGACGCCCGCGGCGCGCTGCCCTGCTCGATGTGGCTGGGCGAGTTCGAGGAGCTCGGGATCGCGCTGGTCGACGGCATGCGCGTGGTGGCCGGCGGCGGCTGCGACTACTACCCCGGCAGCGCCTCCTCCTCGCCCTCGTTCATGTTCTCGGTCTCGGAGCTGCGGCTCGCCGGCGAGGGCGACCTGCTGGTCCAGCTCGAGCGCCTGCGCCGGCGGCTGGCCGCCGACGGGGTGTTCGAGCCGCAGAAGCGACTCGCGCGCCCGCAGCTACCGCGGGTCATCGGCGTGGTCACCGGCGAGCAGGGCAAGGCTCGCGATGATGTGCTGGCCGGGCTTCGGCGCCGCGGCTGGGCCGGACGGCTGGTGTGGGCGTTCG
>JALYXK010000294.1 GCA_030947145.1 Actinomycetota bacterium | reverse complement strand
CGGCGGTGCGGGACAGCAGCTCGAGCGTGGCGTCGTTGTCGACCACGCCATCGCTCCTGAGTACGCCGCAGTGGCCGTGGCTGGTGTACTCGCACAGGCAGAGATCGGTGATCACCAGGAGGTCCGGATGGGCCTCCTTGATCGCGCGCGTGGCCAGCTGCACGATCCCCTCGTGGTCCCAGGCGCCCGAGCCCGCGTCGTCCTTGGCCGCCGGCAGGCCGAACAGCAGGACGGCGGGGATGCCGAGCTGCGCCGCCTCGCCGGCCTCGGTCACCGCGTGGGCGATCGAAAGCCGATCGATACCCGGCATCGCCTGGATCGGCTCGCGGCGGTCGATCCCGTGAGCCACGAACATCGGGTAGACGAAGTCGGCCGGATCCAGGCGCGTCTCACGCACGAGTCCGCGGAGGGCGCGGGTGGAACGCAGCCGGCGCAGGCGGGTCTGCGGAAAAGCCATTATCCGCCGAGGATAGCGGTGGCGCGGGCCCGGAACCCTGGTACGCTGGCGTCCGTGGCAGACCTACAGAAGCGTGGCGGGTACACCCCCCGCCGCACGCGCGAGCAACGGGCCTACCGGCTCGTGGTCACCGGCGGGACGACCGGCGCGCTGGGCGTTATCGGCGCGATCCTGGCCATCGCCGGAGTCGTCGGCTGGTTTGGCCCGATCGTCTTGCTGCTGGTGGCGCTGGCCTGCTTCGGCATGTTCCGCACCCAGACCTCCCGCTAGACACCGCTACTCGGCGAAGCGGCGCAGGCCGAGCCGGGCCAGGCCCCAGAAGCAGACCGTCAGCACGGCGAGGTGCAGCAGCGGTAGCCCGATCCCTGGAGACGTGCCGCTGAACGCGTTGTTGATCGCGTCGAGCGCCGCCCGGAACGGGAACACGAAGGCCACCACGTCGAGCACGGACTTGAGCGTCCCGGAGACGGCGTTGGCCGGCACCAGCGCGACGAACGCGATCGGCAACGAGAGCAGAAAGGCCAGCAGCGAGGCCGCGCTGACCTCGCGGGCAAAGCCGCCGATGGCCACCCCGAGGGCGGCGAAGGCCAGGCCCCCGAGGGCCAGCGCCAGCACCCACAGCTCAAAGCGCGACCAGTCGAGATGCACGAACAGGGCGACGCAGACGGCCATCAGCAGGGTCACGGTGGCGGCGCAGCCGGCCGACAGGGCGATCTTCTCCCAGAGCAGGCGCCCGGGAGAAATGAGCCCGCGCACCAGCCGGGTGTAGGCGTGCTCGGAGCGCTCGATGGCCAGCATCCCCGCGGCCAGCAGCAGGGTCACGAACATCAGCGAGACGATCACGGCGATGGCCACCGCGTAGGAGTTGGTGGGAGTGGTCTGGCCGGCCAGCTGGGTCTGGTCGACGCTCAGCGGCGCGCCGATCGAGCCGAGCACGGGACTGGCGAAGCCGAGGCCCTGGATGGCCACGTTGGCGAACGATGACACACTTTTCAGCGCTGCCCGCTGGGGAGAGTTCTTCGGCAATGACGGAACGACCGCGTCCACAATCGCGTGCGATTTCTTCAAGCCGAGCAGCGGGATGCTCTGGCCGAGGAAGTTCAGCGTCCCGCCGTTGAGAACCTGCTGCAGATCGCTCACGGCGACCCTCAGCACCTGCTTGGAGACCGCCGTCTCGACGTCGGCCAGCCGCGACTTGATCGCCTGGTCGACGTATTGGCGCTCGACCGGGTCCTTGGAGTTGAGGATCAAATCGACCGTCGGACTGCCGACGCCGGTCTGCACCAGGCTCTGGATCTGGGCCGGGACGTCGGCGGGCACGATCAGGGCGCCCAGCGCCTCGCCGTCGCGGACCTTGGCGATCGCCTCGGCCCGGGAGTGGACCTTGATCGGCTGGATCGACTTGAACAGCGCCCCCGCGTAGCTCGAGATGTTGATCTGCTGCGAGCCGAAGTTGATCTGACCCTTGCCCGGCGCGACCTCGCTGTAGAACGCCACCTTTGGCTTGCCGGGAGGGCTGGAGAGGGCGAACCCGATCATCAGCGCGATGGCGATCGGGTAGACGATCAGGATCCCCACCAGCAGGGGGGAACGCTTGAGGATCTGGAGGTCCTTGACCAGCAGCCAGCGCAATCTCGGCTCCGCTCAGTGCCCGCGTCCGCGCAGGAAATCGACGAACGCGGCCTCGAAGTCGCGCCGGTGCGCGGGTCCCGGCGACGCCCGCTCCTCATCCCCGCTCCGCACCGCCCCCTCGAGCTCGGCGGGGGTGCCGGTGAACAGCAGCTCGCCGTCGACCAGCACCAGCACCCGGTCGGCGTAGCGCTCGGCCTCGGCCACGTTGTGCGTCGAGTAGACGACGGTCGTGCCCCGGCCGGCCAGGGCGCCGATGAATTGCCACAGGCGCTCGCGCTGGCGGGGATCCAGCGATGAGGAGGGCTCGTCGAGAAGCAGCACCGCAGGCTCGCAGAGCAGCCCGATGGCGATGTTCACCCGCTGCTTGTTGCCACCGGAGAGCTGGCCGACCTCGTCGTCGGCCCGCTCCTCGAGGTCGGCCTGGGCCAGCATCCGCGCGACCGCCGCCTCCGGGTCGGCCAGCTTCTCCAGCCGGGCGAACAGGCGCAGGTTCTCGGCCACCGACAGCTTGGAGTAGAGCGCCGGCTGCTGCGGGACCCAGCCGATCTCGCTCGCCGGGCGGGTCGTCTCCCCCTCCGGATGGGTGATCTCGCCCTCGCTGGCCGCGAGCACGCCGGCCAGAATCGACAGCAGCGTCGTCTTGCCGGCTCCGTTGGGGCCGATGATCGCCACCAGCTCGCCCGGATAGAGCTCGAACTCGACCGAGGCAAGCGCCACTCGGGAGCCGAAGCGCTTGGTCAAGGAACGAACCGTGAGGGTGGCGCCTTCGGCGCTGGCGAGTATTCGCTGGCGCGAATACTCGGGGTTCTCGCCCGTGGGCGCCGTGGTGCTCACCGGAAAAGAGGCTACTCAGCTTGGCGCGCGCACGCGCGGCTCGAGCGAGGCCCCGCAGGAGCAACAGAAGGCGTCCTGCGCGCCATGCGCGGCGCCGCACGCAGGGCAGTGATCCGGTCCGGGCCCGAACAGGCCGACGCCGCCGCCTGGGCCGCCGGTCTGCCACTTCTCGAAGACCATGTGGCGATGCAGGTAGAGCACCGTCTGCCGCATCACCGCCGCCACCGGCAGCGCGATCAGGGCGCCGGCGATTCCGTAGAGCTGATAGCCGATCAGCAGCGAGAGGATGATCAGGATCGGGTTGATCCGCAACGAGATCCTGAACACCTGCGGCGCGACGAAATGCCCCTCGAGCTGCTGCAGCCCGACGAACAGCAGCACCACCCACACGGCGGAGATCGGGTGGGTGAACAGCGCCACCAGCACCGCCGGCGCGGGACCGATGATCGGGCCGACGTAGGGAATGAACTCCATCAGGCCGTAGAACGCGCCGAAGAACGGGCCGTAGGTCCGGCCGTCCGGGAACACGCCGGTAACCCCGAAGATCCACAGCGTCAATGCGGCGCTCGACCCCATGATCAGGCTGAACAGGAGCTGTCCCCGCACGTAGTCGAAGACGGCGCGTTGGACCAGCAGCGGATAGTCGTCCTCCGGGGT
>JALYXK010000282.1 GCA_030947145.1 Actinomycetota bacterium | reverse complement strand
CCGGGAGGCTGTCGGCGGCGGGCGGCAGCGATCGCCAGCCGGCCACGCCGGTCGCCGCCGCAGCCGCGACGATGGGACCGAGCCGGAACCAGCCGATCGTGCCGAGCAGCTCGAGCAGCGCCGTCAGCAGCCCCAGCCCGATCACCGTCTCGCCCAGGCGCGCCGTGGCGCCCGCGGCCCCGGCCAGATACCGGCGCCGCAGGCTGACCGCGGCAAGCCCCAGCGAACCGGCGATGATGACCAGCGCAACCGCGCCGAGCAGGTAGCGGCTGACGCCGTCCCCGTTCACAGCGGCGCTCCGGACGGGCCAGGGCGCTCGGCTACGCTTGCGCGGCAACCCATGAAGGCGCGAAGACTAAGGGCTCTTGCCCCCCACCTCGCGCGTCGGAGGCTGGTAGGGCTGATCGCGCCGCTGGCCTTGCTGGCCGGATGCGGAGCCAGCGGGGATAAGGTGCCCGAACTGTCCCGGCTGCCGCTGGTCTCAGGCGCGCGGATCGTCCAGCAGGTACGCCAATGCGACCGCGGCGCAAACTCGTTCTGCGCGATCGAGCTTGTCGTGGTCGACCCGCGTTACCGCACCTCGCTGGACCTCCTCACCGGTGAGCACCAGCGC
The DNA here is from genome assembly GCA_030947145.1 of Actinomycetota bacterium. GTDB lineage: Bacteria > Actinomycetota > Thermoleophilia > Solirubrobacterales > Solirubrobacteraceae > Palsa-465. The sequence goes on along the minus strand of JALYXK010000282.1, from coordinate 2,364 downwards.
CTGGCCTCGCTCGGATGGACCAGTGCCAACGCCCAGATCGGCGAGGAGCGCGCCGCCGATTCGCCGGGGCACAAGCTGCGGGTCACCTTCGCGACCGACTCGGGCGACCTCAAGGGGATCGATCTCGGGTGGATCCACCGTTCGCGGCAGACCGCCCTCGCGCTCTCGCATGCCCTGTTCGCCCACTCCGCGGCGCTCTCGCTGATGCTCGAGGAGGGCCCCGCTTAGGAGCGATTCAGGCCCGCGGGGAGAGCGAAAGCCGCGCCCCGGATTCGACGCCGAGGGCGGTACGGCCCTCTAGCAGGTCGCGCAGGTCGGAGCCGACCAGCTCCCGGCGCCAGCCGGCGAGCGTGCGCACCTCCGGCTCGGGCTCGGAGCGCCGCGCGGCGGCGACTATCTGCTCGAGCTCGCCGCGCGAGGCGATCAGCTCGTAGGCCAGCCCGGCCTCCATCGCGCGGGCCCGCAACAGCCCCTCGGCCAGGGCGATCACCGGGGCGTCTCCGGGCTCCGAGCGCCCCCGGCGCTCGTCGCGGGGGATCGGCGGGGCCTCGAGGCCGCGGGCGATCGCGTCGAGCAGCACCGCCCCCCGCCGCTTCACGCCCGAGCGGTGAATCCCCCGGATCTGCTCGATCTCGCCCAGGCTCGACGGCTGGCGCTTGGCCAGCTCGACGAGCGCGGGGTCGGCGATCACCGAGCCGACCGGCCGGTCCTCCTCCGAGGCGGTTCGCTCGCGCCAGGCGGCGAGCTCGCGGGCTACGGCGCGCGAGCGCGGATCGAGCTGGCTGACCCGGGGCAGCCTCTCCCAGACGGTCTCGGGGTCACGCTCGTCGGTGGCCGTCTCCAGGCGCCGGCATTCCTCCCGCGCCCATTCCAGGCGTTCGCTCTGGCCGAGACGCTGCTTGAGCTCGTCGGCCAGCTCGAGCAGGTGGGCCACGTCCTCGGACGCGTAGCTGAGCTGCTCGCTGGTCAGCGGCCGCGCGTCCCAGCGGGTGTAGCTGGCGGTCTTGCCGACGCGGCGACCGAGGATCGAGCCGATCAGGTTGCCGTAACCGGCCTGCGCGCTCTCGCCGGCGAACCCGGCGCTGATCTGGGTGTCGAAGATGTTCCCCGGCTCGGTGCTCCAGGCCCGGCGCAGGATCGCCACGTCCTGGCGTCCCGCGTGCAGCACGACCTCGATATCGGGGTGGGAGACCAGCTCCGCCAGCGGGCTCACATCGACGTCGGTCAGCGAGTCGATCAAGAGGATTCGGCTGCCGTCGGGGATTTCCGGATCGTCGACGGCCACCTGGACGAGGCACAGCAGCGCCCGGTAGCGACCCTCGGACATGAATTCGGTGTCGATCCCGAACCGGCCAGCCCGGCGGGCGAGCGCGGCCGCCGCGGCTACGTCGGCGGAGCTGGCCAGCGCGATCTCGGGCCCGCGCGCCACGGTCACAGCCACACCCGCGTGCGCGGGGCCGTCACCGCTAGGCCTGCCGGCACCCCGATTCGACTGCTCAAAGCGTGCAACCGCGATTGAAAATCCTTCCCATCCATCTTCCGCTGCCCCCGTCCCAGCCCTTTCCCCGCGCATCCTATGACATCGATCCACCCGTCAGCGCCCGACCCGACACCCGGCGCAACTCGGTCAACGATTAAACCGACCTCCCTGGTAGGATTTAGATCGATGATCTTCTCCTCGAAGGCCGAATACGGCGTGCGTTTGATGGTGGAGCTCGGGCGTCAGTCGCCCGAGGAGCCGACCAGCCTGAAGGCGATTGCCGATGCCGAGGGCCTGCCGTTGGCCTATCTCGAGCAGGTTGTGGCCCGGCTGCGCAAGGCCGGGCTGGTGATGAGCGCCCGCGGCGCCCACGGCGGGTACTGGCTCGCCCGGCCGGCGCTGGAGATCTCGATGTACGAGGTCGTCCAGGCGCTCGAAGGCGCGATCACGCCGATGGAGTGCTTCATCAACGAGCACACCGAGCGCGTCCTGTGCTCGCACGAGCCGGACTCCGGCCGCGGTTGTGCGACGAAGCTGCTCTGGACGCGAGTCCAGGGTGGGATCGTCCGCTCGCTGGAGACGACGACGCTGGCCGAGCTGGTCGAGTTCTCGCGCCGCAACGAGCGCGTCTCGACCGCGGTCGCCTAGACCCACGAAACGAAAGCTGAAGATGGCAGAGCTAGAGATCCGAAACCTTCACGTCACGGCGGGCGAGAAGGAGATCCTGCGTGGCCTGAACCTGACCGTCGGCAAGGGCGAGATCCACGCGCTGATGGGCCCCAACGGCTCCGGCAAGTCGACGCTGGCCAACGCGATCATGGGCCACCCGAACCTCGACGTGACCGAGGGACAAATCCTGTTCAAGGGCGAGGACATCACCGGGG
>JALYXK010000274.1 GCA_030947145.1 Actinomycetota bacterium | reverse complement strand
TGGCGGTGGCCTTCAAGGTCGAGTCGCACAACCATCCCAGCGCGGTCGAGCCGTTTCAGGGCGCCGCCACCGGCGTCGGCGGCATCCTCCGCGACGTGTTCGCGGTCGGCGCGCGGCCGATCGCGGTGCTGGACAGCCTGCGCTTCGGCGAGCCGGCCACCTCGGAGCGCTCGCGCTACCTGCTCGAGCGGGCCGTGGCCGGTATCGGCCACTACGGCAACTCGATCGGGGTGCCCACCGTCGGCGGGGAGATCTACTTCGAGTCCAGCTACGAGCAGAACTGCCTGATCAACGCGATGTGCGTCGGGCTGGCCCCGGCGCAGCGACTGATCCGCAGCGCCGCCGCCGGGCCCGGCAACGTGCTGGTGCTGTTTGGCGCGCTGACCGGCCGCGACGGGATCGGCGGCGCGTCGGTGCTGGCCAGCGCCGAGCTCGGCGAGGCCGACGAGGCTAAGCGGCCGTCGGTCCAGATCGGCGACCCGTTCGCGGAGAAAAAGCTGCTCGAGTGTTGCCTCGAGCTGCTCGACCGGGGCCTGCTGGTCTCCCTCCAGGACCTCGGCGCCGCCGGCCTGACCTCCTCAGCCTCGGAGATGGCCAGTAAGGGCGAGGTGGGTATTGACATCGACGTCAGCTGCGTGCCCGTGCGCGAGCCGGGGATGGAGCCGTTCGAGATCATGGTCTCCGAGTCGCAGGAGCGGATGCTCTGCGTGGTGGCACCCGAGCGCGTCGGCGAGGTGATCGGGGTGTGCGAGAAGTGGGAGACGCTGGCCACGCCGGTCGGCCAGATCACCGACCAGCCGAGCTTCCGCATTCTGCGCCGGGGGATCGTGGTGGGTGACCTGCCGGTCTCGATCCTGGTCGACGACTGCCCGCTGTATGACCTCGAGCCCGCTCGCGGCCCGAGCTACCCCGCGCCCCCGCCGACGCTCAGCGGCCAGGAGTCTGCCGCCGAGACGCTGTTGGCCCTGCTGCGCAGCGCCAACATCGCCTCGCGCCGGCCCGTGTTCGAGCAGTACGACCCGGTCGTGCAGTCGCGCACCATCCGCCGCCCGGATGAGGCCGACGCCGCCGTGCTGGCCCTGCCCAATGGTTCGGCGATTGCCATCGCGATCGACGGCAACGGCCGGCGGGTGGCCTGTGACCCGCGCGCGGGGGCGATGGAGGCGGTGTACGAGTGCGCGGCCAACCTGGCCTGCGTCGGGGCGGCCCCGCTGGGGCTGACCAATTGCCTCAACTTCGGCAACCCCGAGAAGCCGCACGTGGCCTGGCAGCTGACCGAGGCGGTGGCGGGACTCGCGGCCGCCTGCGAGGCGCTCGGCGTCCCCGTCGTCGGCGGCAACGTCTCGCTCTACAACGAGGCACCGGCCGGGCCGATCTTCCCCACGCCGGTGATCGGGATGGTGGGGCTGCTGCCGGATGCGTCCCGGGCGGGGCGGCTCGGCTTCCTGCGCGAGGGCGACGCGATCGCCCTGGTGGGCCGGTTTACGCCTTCGGCGGTCGGCTCGGAGCTGGCCAAGCTCCGGGGCGAGGCACCGGCCGGGGAGCTCCCGTTCACGGAGGATCAGGCTGTCCGTGATGCGCAGGAAACGGTCCGGCTTGGGGTGCGGTCCGGGGCGCTCCATAATGCCCATGACATAGCCGAGGGCGGTATCGCGGTAGCTCTGGCCGAGTGCTGCATCGCCGGCGGGATCGGCGCCAGCGTGGCGCTGAGCGACGGGCCCGATCTGTTCGGCGAGTCGCCCGGGTGCGGGTTCATCGTCTCCGGGGCGGACCCGGCCCTGGCCGGGATGAGGATCATCGGTCGCGTGGGCGGCGACGCGCTCGAGCTCGAGGGACAACTGAAGCTCCCAGTTTCCGCACTTCGAGAGGTCCGCGAGCGCGGACTCTCGGAGGTCATGTAGACCCACTGCTAGCCTTGACCGGCGGTCCCTGAATGGCTGATCCGAACGACCATCGAGACGGACCTCGCGACGAGTGTGGCGTCTTCGGGATCTACGCCCCCGACCGGGACGTGGCCCGGCTCGCGTACTTCGCGCTGTTCGCCCTACAGCATCGCGGCCAGGAATCCGCGGGCATCGCCACCGCTCCGCGCGGGGGCAGCATCATGGCGATCCGCGACCAGGGTCTGGTCGCCCAGGTGTTCAACGACCACATGCTCCGCTCGCTGGTCGGCGACATGGCGATCGGCCACGTCCGCTACTCGACCACCGGCTCCTCGGAATGGGAGAACGCCCAGCCGATCGTGCGCGACGATCGCCGGACGCT
>JALYXK010000269.1 GCA_030947145.1 Actinomycetota bacterium | reverse complement strand
GCCTGCACGTCCTGCGCGGAGGCGCCGGCCGAACGGGCTACGAGCCGCCCGGGCTCACCGGGATCGGTCGAGGCCAGGGCGTCGCCGGCCGGCCTCCGGTCCGCGGCGCCGGCCATCACCGGAACCTCGAGCGGCAGCTGGCGATCCACCCGCTGCAGGGCGTCGGCCAGCTCCGCCCGCACGGGCGCCCGCCGGAGCTCGAGCACCGGCTCGTTCTGAAACGGGCGAGAGGTGGACATCGACCCCGACCCTAACATTGCCCCGATGTCTGCCCCCGAGCAGTGCGCCGCCTGCGGGAGCACGGAACTCCGGTCCCATCTCGTTGTGTCCGGAGAGATCGGCCCTGACGGACTGATCCCCAGCACCGACCGCTACGGAACGGCGCTCGGCGACATCGTCCGCTGTCGCCACTGCGGTCACCGGCAACTGCACCCGATGCCAGACGAGTCGCTGCTGGCTCAGGCGTACGCGGTGGCCGAGTCGGAGGCCTACGTCGAGGAGGAGGCGGGCCAGCGGGAGACCGCGCGGCGTGCGCTGCAGCGGATCGAGCGCCACGTCCCCGGGGGCGGCGCGCTGCTCGACCTCGGCTGCTGGGTCGGCTTCCTGCTGGCCGAGGCGCGGGACCGCGGCTGGCGCACTACCGGAGTCGAGCCGAGCGAATTCGCCTCCGGGTACGCGCGCGAGCGGCTGGGACTGGACGTGCGCAGCGCGGATCTGCTCGCCGCCGATCTCCCCTCCCGGGCGTTCGCCGCGGTGACGATGGGGGATGTGATCGAGCACCTGATCGTTCCAGCTGACGCGCTGGCGCGAATCCGCGAGTTGCTCCTCCCAGGCGGTGTGCTGTGGCTCACGCTCCCCGATGCCGGGAGCCCACTGGCTCGCGCGCTGGGCCGGCGCTGGTGGTCGGTGCTGCCGACCCACGTCCAGTACTTCACCCGCGGTTCGATCTCCGAGTTGCTCTCGCGCGGCGGATTCGACGTGCTCGAGGTGGGCACCGCGCCGAAGGCGTTCACCGTGCGCTACTACCTGGAGCGGATCGGAGGTTACTCCGCGGCCACGGCCCGAACCCTGGTGCGGGCCGCCGACGCGGCCGGCGTGGCCGACCGGATCTGGGCGCCCGACCTCCGCGACCGGATGGCCGTGATCGCCCGCGCTCGGAGCTGAAGCCGGCGAGCCCGCAGGGGGTGCGGAGTCAGAGCCCGCGGCGGCCGAGGCAATGCGTGAGGGTCCGCAACAGGATCTTGATGTCCGTCCAGAGCGACCAGTTTGCCGTGTAGAGGTAGTCGGTCCCGACCATCTCGCTGAGTGGCGGCCGGCTCGGACCAAGCACCTGCCATGGGCCGGTCATCCCGGGCAGCAGCTGCAGGCGCACCCGGTGATGTCCCGCCACCAGGCGGTCCTCGGCGACCACGAGCGGCCGCGGCCCGACCAGGCTCATGTCACCGCGGAGAACGTTGAGGAGCTGAGGAAGTTCGTCGAGCGAGGAGCGACGCAGGAACTGCCCGAGCCGAGTCACCCGCGGGTCGGCCCGCAGCTTGAACACGCCGGAGGTCTCGTTCAGAGCCTCCAGCGCGGCACGCTGGGCCTCGGCGCCGGCAACCATGCTGCGGAACTTGATCATCCGGAAGACCCGGGCGTTGCGTCCGACGCGCGGCTGGCGGAACAACACGGGTCCGGGCGAATCGAGTCTGATGGCGATAGCCACGATCCCGACCAACGGCGCCAGCAGGATGAGCCCGACGCTAGCCCGATGAGGTCCATCCCGCGCTTGATGGCTACGGAGGAGCGGCTCTCCCGGGCCTACACAGGCCCAGGATCGTCACGCCGCCGACGCTGTCGAACTCGACCGCCGAGCCGACCACCTCGAGCAGGCCGGGCACGATCGACAGCTTGACGCCCGCCGCCGTGGTTCGGCTGACCGCGTCGAGCATGCGGGCGAGCGAGCGAGCGGTCGCCCGGGCCAGGATCAGCAGCGCGGACGTGGCCGCCTCGACTTCTAACTAGCGTCTGCCACCGCATTGCGCAAGTTGAGTGGACGGACGACGCGCGGGGCCCGTTCCGGGCTGTCTAGGGCGCGGCGAGGAGCTGCTCGAGTGGCAAGCCGGAGGCCTGCGCGTGCAGGAACGAGTCGTTGCTGGTGTTCTCGAGCAGCCTTCGCACGAGGTAGGCCATTCCGGCGACCAGTTCTCCCACCGGGCAATAGGTCCGTACCCGGAACCCGCGCGCCGCGAGCGCATCCTGGAGCTCGTCGCCGAGTCCGCGCAGCACCTGCAGCTCGAGGTCGCGATCCTGGCCACCGGACAGGCGGTTGACGGAGATCGCGTAGGCGACCGAGCGGAGGTTGTGCGAGGCGATCGCCACGCGCACGGCGGGGCGGGCCTGCAGCAGCCGGCCGGTGAGGAACTCGAAGTTACGGTCGCAGTCCGCCTTGGCCTCGAACACCGGCGTGGGCCATCCATGCTGGACCGCCTGGACCAGCTCGTGATCCCAGTAGGCGCCCTTGACCAGCCGGATCTGGAGGGGGAACTCGCGCCCGCTCGCCCGCGCCCAGTCGAGCACGCGGTCGAGCTGGTTTGGGGAGTCGCGCAGGTAAGCCTGGAGCACGATCCCCGCGGAAGGGCCCTGGCGAAACTCCGGTTCGCCGAGCAGCTCGAGCACCAGGTCGAGCACCGCCTCGCGGGAGTCCAGCGACTCCATGTCGATGTGCACGTGGGCGCCGGCCGACGCGGCTCGGCGCAGTAGGGGCCGTAGTCTCCGGGCGGCGTCGCGGACGCCGAGATCGGGTGCATCGGGCCGCAGCAACGGGGTCAGCGCCGAAACCTTGACCGAGACGTTGGCCCGCGGGAGCGCCCCGGTGCTGTCGAATTCGAGCGCCTCGCGTACGGGCCAGTCCTCCGCGCCGGTGGCGAGCTGTTGCAGCGCGTCGGCGCAGCGTGCCGCATAGGCGTCGGCCTCCGGCTCGGTCACGGTCGCCTCCCCGAGCAGGTCGACCGAGCTGGCCACGTCCCGCTCCCACAGTCCGCGGAGCGTCTCCAGGGCGGAACCGAGGTTCTCGCCGACGATGAAGCGATGGGCCATGTGCCTGACCCCGCCGGCGGCCGCGGCGCCAAGCGCAGCCCGTCCGGCCTTGGTATGGGCGATTCGCATCGCGGCGGAGATCGGCGGCGGGGCGTCGTCGATCTCCTGCAGAAAGGCGGTCAGGTGCCGCGCGAGATCGTCGAGCGACCGGCAGGCCGGGACGACGTCGACAAAGCGGAACAGGGCGGCGCGGAGTGCGTCGTCCGCCGCGGCGAGCTCCATCGCCCGGGAGTCCAGCGCGCGCATCGGGTGGCGGGCGGCGGATGGGAACGCGGCGGCCAGTTCGGCGCCGATCCTCCGGACCTCGAGCTCGACTGAGTCGCCGTAGAGGCTCACGCTGCGCCCGCGGCCTCCGGGCTCGAGCCCCGCGCGGCAGGACCACCCGGGCCCGGCCCACCGGGCGTGAGCAGCCCGGGCGGGGTGGCACGCTCGATCGCTGGCCAGCCGGTCTCGCGGAAGCGCTCGGCCTCTTCGGCCGCACCGCCTCCGCGCAGGCCGAACAAGCGCTTGTCGTAGAGCAGGAAGATCACGATCGCCAGGTTGATCAGGAAGCCGATCACCTTCAGCACCGAGGCCTTATGGGTCAGCTCGTAGATCTCGAGTGGCAGCAGGATCGTCGTGGCCAGAAAGGTCAGGTACTCGGCCCAGCGCTTGGCGAACCACAACCCGACGGCCTCGACGCCCTCGAGCACGCCGTAGACGATCAACGCGGCCCCGACCTCTCTCAGCCGTCCCGAGCGAAGCGAGAACAGCTTGTCCAGCTCGTTCAGGATGCCGACGTGGCCGGAGTTCTGCACCGGGCCGCCGGCGACGCCGCCCTGCAGGTCGGTGAGGACCCGGTAGAAACTCGCGCGCAGGCTGTGCTCGTCGGCGGCGAACAGGAGCACCGCGACGCCGACCAGCGTCAGGATCAGGAAATGCAGGACGCGGTCGACGGCGATCAGCCTCAGCACGACCTTGTCGCGCAGCGCCTTGCCCCGGAGTGGCACTTCGATCTCGTCGCGATCGGGCGGATACCGGCGCGCCGGCGATTCCGGCGGCGGTAGTGGGACCCAGCTGTCGCAGCGCAGGCACCGGTGCCAGCGGATCGGGGGGGCATCGATGGCGAACAGGCCGTCCGCGGGGCGTGCCTCAGCAGCATCGATGCCCACCAGCGCATGGCCTCCGAACCCGCACGCGACCAGCTCCCAGTCGATCTTCCGCCGCGGTCGCGGCGGCGGATGGGTCCCGGGCGGACGGTGCATGGCGCTACGGTAGCGGCTGGATTAGAAGGATCTAGGCATGTCCGGGCCGAATTGCTTCCCTATGAGTCTGCGCCGAACGATTTCTCTGGCTGCCGCGCTGCTCGCGGCGACCGCGCTGACCGCCTGCGGCTCGAAGACGACGGTGGTGACGGACACCGGTGGCCCCTCGACCGCGACAGGTTCGGGCACGGCCGGCACGCCGTCGAGCTCGAGCACCCCGACGGCGCCGACCGCCACCACGCATTCGACCCCCACCATCACGACCGCGACGCACGGGGCGCCCCGGTGCACCGCGGCGATGCTCAAGCTCTCGTCCCTCGGTCAGCAGGGCGCCACCGGCCATGGTGAGCTCGGCTTCTCGCTGACCAACATCAGCGGCCACGGCTGTCACACGTTCGGGTATCCAGGGGTCCTGTTCCTGAGCCAGAACGGGCAGTCGCTGCCCACCGTGCCCATCCGGACCACGCAGGACTTCTTCGGGAAGGCGCCCGCCGTGGCGCTGAGCGTCGCTCCCGGCGCGGCCGTCTCGTTCCGGCTCGGGGTCACGCACGGGGCGAGCTCGACCGCCGGCTGCACGACGGCCCACGCTCTGCAGGTGATCCCCCCCGATGACACCGCGACGCTGCGAACCGGGATCGCCAACGGCGGCGCCTACGAATGCCGCACGGTCACCGTCTCGCCGCTGCGGCCCGGCACCAGGGCCTATCCCTGACCAGGTCAGGGGCCGACTGATTCAAGCCCGGATCAGGGCCAGTACCTCGTCGCGACGGCGCTCCATGTGCTCGCGCGAGCGCACCGATTCGAGACAGAGGCGCAGAAGGGGCTCGGTGTTCGACGAGCGCACGTTGAAGTGCCAGTCGTCGTAGTCGATTGAGATCCCGTCGAGGCGTTGTTGGCGCGCATCGGCGTAGCGCTCGGCCAACTCCTCCATCTTGGCTTCCGGCTCGGCCACTTCGGAGTTGATCTCGCCGGAGATGAAGTACCGCGAGTGGTAGGGCTCGAGCAGGTGGGAGAGGCTCTCCCCGCGCTGGGACAGGAGCTCGAGCAGCAGCAGCGCCGGGAGCGTTCCGGAATCCGCGAAATAGAAGTCGCGAAAGTAGTAATGGCCGGAGACCTCGCCGCCGAATACGCCGCCGTCGCTGCGCATCCGGGCCTTGAAGAAGGCGTGGCCGACTCGGTTCATCAGCGCCTGCCCGCCGGCCCGTCCGACCGTGTCGGGCACCGCCCGGCTGGCCCGGACGTCGTAGAGGATCGTCTCGCCCGGGTACTTGCGCAGCATCGAGTCGGCCAGGAGCGCGGTGAGGAAGTCGCCGTCGACGAAGGCCCCCGTGTCGTCGATGAAGAAGCAGCGGTCGGCGTCACCATCCCAGGCGATCCCCAGATCTGCGCCAAGGCGCCCCACTTCGCTCATGATGAACTCGCGGTTCTCCGGCAGCAGCGGGTTCGGCTCGTGGTCGGGGAAGGTCCCGTCGGGCTTCCAGTACGCCGTGACGAGATCTAGGCCGAGCTGCTCCAAGAGCGGTCCGACCATCGGCCCGGCCATGCCGTTGCCGCCGTCGACCACCACCCGCAGCGGTTTGATCGCGCTCGCGTCGATGAAGCCCAGCGCGGCCTGGTGGAACTCCTCGTAGATCTCGACCTCCTCGACGCTCCCGCCCCCGGGGGCGTCGCCGAGGCCCTCCTCGATCCGCTGGCGTACGTCGCCGATTCCGGCATCGCCGGACAGCGCCAGGGCGCCACGGCCGACCAGCTTGACCCCGGTGTAGCTCTTGGGGTTGTGCGAGGCCGTGCACATGAGTCCCCCGTCGAGCTCGCGCGAGCCGACCAGGAAATAGAGCATCTCGGTGCCGACCATCCCCGCGTCGATGACGGTGGCGCCCTCGGCGCACATGCCTTCGCGGTAGGCCTCGGCCATCTCGGGGGCGGTCAGGCGCATGTCGCGACCGAGGCCGAGCCGCTGCTCGGAGGTCGGCTTGTCCTGCAGGGCGGCAATCACCCGGGCGAACGACCGCCCGATCTGGCGGGCGTCGGCCGGACCGAGCTGTTCGCGGTAGAGCCCACGGATGTCGTAGGCCTTGAAGATCTCGGGGTTGGGAATCTCGCTCATGGGCGGCGCATGCTACTCATGCTCGGTGCGCGTCCTGGCCGTGGGGAACATGTACCCGCCGCACCACCTGGGCGGCTACGAGCTCATCTGGCACTCGGCGATGCGCCACCTCAGGGCGCACGGCCACGCCACGCGCGTGCTCACCACCGACGTCCGGATGGCCACCGGGGAGCCGGACGAGCCCGGGACCTACCGGGAGCTGCGCTGGTACTGGCGCGATCATGCCTGGCCGCGGATCGGCTGGCGCGGAAGAATCGCCCTCGAGCGCCACAACGCCGCGGTGCTGGACCGGCATCTTGCCGAGTTCTCGCCCGAGGTGGTCAGCTGGTGGTCGATGGGCGGGATGTCCCTGGCGCTGATCGAACGGGTCCGGCGAGCCGGGCTGCCCGCCGTGGCCTTCGTGGCCGACGACTGGCTGCTCTATGGCCCTCAGGTCGACCGCTGGACCCGTCGGTTCCGCCGCCACCGGCGCCTCGCGCGGCTGGCCGAGGCTCTGACCGGCCTGCCGGCGTCGGTCGACCTCGACGCGGCCACCCGCTTCGTGCTGATCTCCGAGACGGTCAGACGGCGCGCGCGCGAGTCGGGCCTGCGCCTGGCGGACAGCTCGATCGCCCACCTCGGCGTCGACCCCAAGTTCCTGGGGCAAGCCCGCCCGGAGTTCCCGTGGGGCTGGAGGCTGCTGTACGTCGGGCGGATCGATGAGCGCAAAGGGGTGCAGGATGCGATCTCGGCCCTGGCCGAGCTGCCCCCGCAGGCCACGCTGACCGTGGCCGGCGACGGCGATCCGCGGGAGCGCGAGCGTCTGCGGGGCCTGGCTCGAGCGCTCGGCCTGGCCGACCGCGTGGTGATGATCGGGATGCGCACGCACGCGCAGTTGCCCGAGGTCTACGGCGCCGCCGACGTCGTTCTCTTCCCGGTTCGCTGGCAGGAGCCGTGGGGGATCGTGCCGCTCGAGGCGATGGCGCTGGGGCGCCCGGTGGTGGCGACCGGCGCCGGCGGCTCCGGCGAGTATCTGCGCGACGGCGAGAACTGCCTGCTGGCGCGGGCCGGCGACTCGAGCGCGCTGGCCGCGGCGGTCCGCCGGCTGCAGGCC